>JAYTAD010000001.1:0-40946 GCA_043737705.1 Candidatus Saccharimonadota bacterium
TAAAACTATAAATCAAAGAAAGAATTAAAACGCTATGGCATCCAACCGTCACCTTGGCCGCATCGTTGCATTGCAGACTCTGTATGAATACGAATTTCGTGTTCAATCAGAGGATACATCGGTCGATATCGACGAAATTCTGACGCGCAACCTAGAAAGGTACAGCGCCGCGATTGATGATAAAGCTTTTGTCGAAACCTTGGTAAAGGGCGTATTAGTGGTTCGGGACGATATTGATACCAAAATTCAGCCGATTGCACCGGACTGGCCTATCGACCAGATTGCCCGAGTTGATCGGAATATCCTGCGCATCGGTATCTATGAACTACTCCACCAAGCAGACGTTGTTCCACCAAAAGTTGCCATTAATGAAGCCGTTGAGCTTGCTAAAGCGTTTGGTTCTGATAACTCAAGCAAATTCGTTAACGGGGTACTCGGTACCGCGTATCGAACACTTGTAGAGGATACTTCTAATGGCCACATCACCGCAGTTTGACAAATTCGACAAATTTAAAAAGTATTTTAGTCATAAAAAACCTTCAATTCAGGAAATAGTCCGCGAGCCAACCGCTGGGGGAATTGTGTTTCGTCGTAATAGCGACGGGGCTGTTGAGATTTTGCTTATTCAAGACGCCAAAGACCGTTGGACGATTCCGAAAGGTCACATCGAAGAAGGTGAGACTGCTCAACAAACTGCTAAGCGCGAAATTGGCGAAGAGGCCGGGCTGACTGATACCGACGTGCTGGGTTGGTTGGGCAAAATTCACTTTCGCTACCGTCGGGTTGATAAATTAGTCCTTATGACGACCCAGATATATTTGGTGCGTGCTATGGGCAACACGGACGCTATTAAGAAAGAAGAATGGATGAACGGTATCCAGTGGTTTAAATTTCACGATGCGCTGGAGGCGATTGAATATGAAGATATTGGAAAATTAATGTTACTGGCTATGAAACGAATTCGTCAGGAGAACCTATGACCGGAATGTTAGTTGCGCCATATCAAGATTTTGCCAGGGAGCATTTGGGGTTTGAATTTATTGACATTCAACTCCTGATTACCGCCTTGACGCACCGCAGTTATGTGAATGAGCATAAAAAAAGTGTCAGTGAACATAATGAACGGCTGGAATTTTTAGGCGATGCTGTGCTTGAGCTGGTCGTGACTGATTATTTGTTTAGGAATTTTAGCGAACAAGAAGGTATTTTAACGAGCTGGCGGGCTGCCTTGGTGCGGACTGAAAGTATTGGAGAGGCTGGCACCAAGCTTGGCTATGAATCACTGGTACGGATGAGTCGTGGCGAGAAGCTCGGTGGTGACCGGGCTCGGCAGCAGATTCTGGCTAATGCGTTTGAGGCGGTTATCGGGGCAATTTATCTGGAACGAGGGTATGATGATGCCGCTACCTTTATCCACATACATATCACCAGCAAATTAGAGGGTATCCTCGATGTTGGCAGCTGGCGGGATGCCAAGTCGCACCTCCAAGAGGTGTCACAACGTCTCGACAGCCAGACGCCACAATACCGTGTGATGACCGAGGTTGGTCCTGATCATGACAAGATTTTTACGCTTGGTGTGTATGTCAATGACACGCTACTCGGTAAGGGGAGTGGGCCAAGTAAGCAGATTGCTCAGCAACAAGCGGCTCAGGCCGCGCTCGAAACCTACGCAAAACGCGCCAAAACAGATTGACGTAACAGTCAAAACAGTGTAAACTTGAAAAAGTCGTAAACATTATTTAAGTGATAAATCAAAGGAAATACATTTTATGCTCGCAATCCGCCTGCAGCGCGTTGGCCGTCAAGGTTACGCAACTTATCGCCTTGCTGTCCAAGAAGCGCAACGCCACCCATCAAGCGGTCGGGTTGTTGCCTATGTTGGTAGCTATAACCCCCACACCAAAGAAGCTAATGTTCAAGTTGAACTAGCTCAGAAATATCTCGAGAACGGCGCCCAGCCAACTCCTCGTGTTATAAAGCTTTTGAAAACCGCTGGTGTTAAACTGCCAAGCTGGGTTAAATTGCCCGAGGCTAAAACCGGAGTTATCCGACACGCTGATAAACTTCGTAAAAATCAGCCAAAAGAAGAAGTTCCTGAAGTTGCAGAAGTAGCTGTCGAAGACGTTATTGTCGCCGATACAGCCAAGTAATATTCCGATTGTCTTTATTCACACCCCTGTTATGGGGTGTGTTTTTTATCTTCTTGAGTCATGAACTGCAAACGTAACCATGCTACAATGGATGTACAAGATTAGTTAGTTATGGCCGATTAGGTAGTAGGGGGAGACAGCGCATGTCAACAATAGACCAACAGTTTGTAGAATTTATCGTAAAATCATTAGTAGGATACCCAGACGACGTTGCCGTCGAGCGACTGATTGATGAAAAAGGGGTGCTACTGACATTGACGGTCAATCCGGATGACCTTGGCCGAGTAATCGGTAAGCGCGGCGTGACTGCCCAGAGCCTTCGGACGCTACTTCGTGCGCTGGGGACTAAGAACGACGCTCGTTACAACCTTAAAATCGTCAACAATGACGATCAGAGTGAAAGCTATACTACATCATCAGATAGCCCTCGAGACGAGCCTGTGAAAAACTCAACAGATGAGCCTGTGGATAACGCTTCTGATTACTCAAAAAAGACCCGTGAAGAGCTTGCGGAACTAGACGACCTGGATATATAATCATAGATAGTTCCAAAGCAAACAATCTTTGAACTGCGAGAATTAGCTCATGCGAGCAACAAATATATTGTTGAGAGCCTTATATGTTAAAGAAACCACCTGTCTTTTGGGTGGTTTTTTTGTGGCAAAATATAATTTAATATTGAAGAGCCCACCGTAGGGCTCAAGCTACTGGCGGTAAGGCCTAGTGGCGAGCTCTTCGATGGGCTTTTGCTCGAGATTCTCCGCATGCGCGGTTTGTGGCTCTCGAGCGGGCGCGAATATCACTCGGTGGCGATGCAGTAACAATCGCCGAGGATCGGTCCAGGTTCTTCGTACCGTACGGGTGCGAAACCGAATCGGGCGTTGGCAGAGACTAAACCTTCCTCTCCTGTATTCCAGCGTACACTCACGACGAGCGTACCGTCGGCGAAGCGACCTTGATTCGGTTCGGTCGGTGACATGTAAACGAATGGCTCTCCGGTCACTGTGCCAGCGTCAAGAATCTCGAGGCTGTTGTCGGATGGTCGTTCAGAGTCGTCGAATGCCCTCCATGTGCGTACAACACTGAAGCGGACTCCAGGCAGCATCTCACTCCATGCGAGAGGTTCGGGCGAACCTTCGAGTCTGGCGGCGGGGTAGCGGAACTCCGTTTGGTCGTCGTTCGATCCCATCGGTAATCCTTCCGTCGGCGGTAAGTCCCTGCGGTTGCAGAAAACTTATGTTTAATATGCCATTAATAGACAAAAAAGTCAACACCTAGTACAATATAACAGATGAGAAAAATACAGATTATTACCTTATTTCCGGAAATGTTCGAAGGGGTCCTGCACAACTCAATGATGTGGAAGGCGCAGGAACAACAGGCGGTTGAATTTCGTCTGGTTAATCTGCGTGATTTCGGACTGGGCCCACGCAAACAGGTTGACGATACGCCGTACGGTGGGGGCGACGGTATGTTGCTCAAACCCGAACCGCTTTTCGCGGCGGTAGCGGACGCTAAAGCCTACGCTCCCGAGGCCAAAGTTCTACTGATGTCGCCTCGTGGGCAGCGCTGGAAGCAGGCTACGGCCCAGGCTTGGTCTGACAGTGCTGACGACTATATTTTTATTTGCGGACGTTACGAAGGCGTAGACGAGCGTATTATGACGGTTGTTGATAAGCAGGTGAGCGTTGGTGACTACGTGTTGACCGGTGGCGAATTACCTGCCATGACGATTATCGATAGCATCGTTCGGCTGATTCCCGGAGTCCTGGGGGGAGAGAACAGCGCTGCTATCGAAAGTTTTAGCGACGGCGAGACACTCGAGTTTCCGCAATATACCCGACCCGAGGTCTTTAACGATTTGAAAGTTCCCGAAGTCCTGCTGAGCGGCCATCACGCTGAAATTGCCAAATGGCGCGACAAGAATTCGTTTAAAGCGGACAAAGAGTAAAACGCCTCAAAGAGGCGCTTTTTTGTTGTGGTGGATGTCGTAGTGCGATCAGTCACAACATATGTTTTTTAGGTTATGTTTGTTTTTGTAACTTTCGCTTGATACATACTTTACTGGAACACTGTTGAAAGCGCAAGTGTAATCATAAAAAATAACAACGGTTGCGCGATTGACGGGCGGACGACTATACTCGGGAGTATGATCAAATTCGCCCAAGCCACCAAACCCTCAGCTCCAAAAAATTCATCAGCCGTCCGTGTGGCGCTACTTTACGCCAGCGTCTTGGTCGTTTTTGTCGTGGCGCAGTTATTTAGTTTTGAGGCATTTCTGCCACTGGTACGGGACTTCGTGTTACCTGGCGGACGCCCGCTGGCCCATTTTTTGGCGGCGTTTATTGTGACGGCCGAAGTTTTTGCGCTTCCTTTCCTCCTTCGCATGCAGCTTAGTAGTGCGATGAGGCTAGTTAGTATGGTTATGGGGTGGTTGGTGGCAGTGGTGTGGGTGAGTATTGCATTGTGGCTGACATTTACGGGAAGTACGGTCACGAACATAGGATTCTTCGGTGACATCATCCCTTACGCCCCCGGGTGGCTGGCTGTTGCGGTAGGGTTGGTGTTGGGTGTTATGGCGTACTGGGCCAGTTGGGGTATGTGGCCGATTGTCCGTCGAAAATAGCAAAATAACTTCTTGACTTGAGGCATCACCTCAATTAGTGTACAATTCGTAGTGCTAATGGGACGAACGCCAAGTGGTAAAGCATCGGCCCTTTGTCGTCAGACAAAAAAATAGTATGAGTGCCACGGCACCAAAAAACCACCGCTCAGCTAGCGCAAAAGCATCTGTACCTTCATAAATATAATGGGATGTGGCCAAGTGGTAAGGCATCGGCTTTTGGTGCCGACATTCGGGGGTTCGAATCCCTCCATCCCAGCCAAGTATTCATTAAAGGAGACCAGATGCTTGATAAGAAAAATCAAGTAGATAAATTGTTAGTATCGGCAAACGCATCAATTCTTGTTGCGTTCTTTTTTATTTTTCAGTCTCCAATAACTACGCCAACTACTAAATGGACACTTCTTATCTCATTGTCTTTATATATTGTCAGTTTGATAATGTTGCTATGGTATCTCCAGCGTCAGCCTAAAAGGCTGATGCTTTTAGATGAACTACGTAAACATACGAGTAAGAAATATTCAAATCGTATAGCAACGTACATTGAAGAGATTGCCGTTCCCTTTGCGCGCCTAAAGGTAAGAGACGAAGTGTTTAGTAGATTAGTAAACGTTAAATCCGAAAAAGATCGGGTTATTCTGTTAAAAAGTATTGAAAATGAGATAAACGGTCTTGAAGATGGAAGCGTAAGTGCTTCGGCGACCAAACAAGATGAAGCTACGAAATACGTTGTAGAAGGTTTCGTTAATCAAGTGGCTCAAGCATCAAAAAAAGATTTTAGGACTGCTTTTTTGAGCCCGCTTAAAGAACCCAATGCAACATTAAAATATTATACTGATAGGTTATCGTTCAAATTTAGAAGACACATTTTTGTCTCAGGGTCTATATTTGCACTATTTTCTATAATCGTGGAAATTTTATCTAAATAGCGTCGAGACCCATATGCTCAGCCATGAAAATCGACTTACCTCTATGATTTGTGAACTATTAGAAAATGTTAGCTAATTTGTTATAGTGATGAGATGAGCAATACAAACCCAGAGCGCCAAACAGGCGCAGAGGCAACGGTCGAGAATTCGTATAAACGTGTCTTTTTTGAGATTGAACGAGCAGCCGAAGAAAGGCAACTTGACCCCCAAGCGGCATATGAACTTTATGAAACACACCTGGCGGCCGAAAAGCTTGATCCGACGATCTATCTTAGTATGGCAATTACGTCAGGCGGATTCGCCCGGGACGCCGACCTTAGTATTGGTGATGTTATTGATAAGAATAGTGCTTTTGGCACTATGGCCCGTAAGAGCTTGCTCCGCCAGCACCCAGAGCTTTCGGAAAGAGACATTGTCTTGCCGTCGGATCTAGGCAAGGTGAAGGGCTGGTCCCAGGCTGATTATTTACTATTCTGGTTTCATACCATCACAGGCTTGTCCGCCGAACAAGCACAAGGCGTTAGCGAAGCTATGTCATCATCGCTTTCCTATCCGGGGTTTACCGATAAGACTCTAAGTTCCGAAGACAGATGGTCTGATTATCAACGGTTCACCGACGATTACGTTCACTGCCTACGTGAACTTGAGGATGAGTATGGCAGGAACCTCCAACCAAATAATGTCCAGGCAATGATAATGATCCTAGACGGGAATATGTCGCTCGGCGGCAGGGCGGAAGAAGCGCTTTGTCGGGCAATCGGGATTCCTCCTCAGTTTCAGTTCCTCGATAACGATATGGTTAAGGAAGTTGCTGAATTTGAAGATTATACAAAGGCGCTACATAACATGGGTGCGCAGGCGCTTGGGTTGAGCATTAACCCACCAGGGATGCGATTTCTGGGATTTGGCGCGGGTAGTGTTGAAGCTGGCATGGCATTCAATCTCGGATTTAGAAAAACAGGGTTGGACAACGCCGTATTTGCGGCGCAGTTCTACCGCGATCGCCCAACGGCGAGGCCACAGCGTCACGGCGGGCATACGCCGATTGATTCGGATGAAGTCGTTTCGGCAAATGTATCCAATGAAGCCCTGTGGCGCAGTTATTATTCGAAATAAATTCTTCCTAAAACACATCCACTAAACCGAAAAATATCTTAACGGAGTATAATGTACATATGATGACACCGGAATTTATACAAGCATATACTGAAGCAAATAATCGCGCGATTGAACTAATGAGGAAATTGCAAAGCAAGGGTATTTTACATGAGGGAGTAGATGACCAGCTGATAAGTGATTTCTATGAATCTCAGGCTGAAGTAAAAAGATTCAGTGACCAACTATTAGCAATGAATCAACAGAGTTCGTAAGATTTGAATTAAATTTATTTCCTGGAACACGACCACTAACCCCAGCCAAATAAAATTGAGTCCGTCTGGACTCTATTTTATTTGACCGAGCTGGTCGGGATCAGAATCCCCGAATGCTTTTGCGCAGCAAAAGTTCGGGAGGTTCGGCGTAGCGCCGAGCAGCAAAATTAGCTTGCTCATTTTGCAAACAAGCGGAGGAGCGGAGTATAACGGAGCGCTATCCCTCCATCCAGCCAAACAGCTAAATAAACATGACCAGAACGGTAAGTTTGTATCTACCCTAAAATTCAGTCGTTTACTTTAATAAACCTAGTACATTATTGATACAATAGTATTATGAAAAAGTTGTATAGATCACAAACAGACAAGAAGATTGCCGGAGTGTGCGCCGGAATTGCCGAATATTTCAATATCGATCCCACAATAGTCCGAGTGATATTTTTTATACTATTACTTCCCGGCGGCTTACCAGGGCTTATACCCTACGTGGCACTATGGATAATCGTACCTGTCAAGTCAGAGACCGGCTATAATCACGTTGTGGATGTTGATGAGGACGGTAAGGTCAAATAATAGTCGGTAATTATGAAGAGAATTACTTTATACATCGTCTCGTTCGTTACGTCTCTGGCGTTTCTTGCCGGATTCAGCCCGACGGCGAGCGCTGCTGATACCAATAGCTTTACGATCAACTCGTATCAAATCGATTATTACCTTAATCGTGACGCTGAAGGTCGCTCGACACTAAAGACCATCGAGAAAATTGAAGCAGAATTTCCAAGTTACGACCAGAATCACGGCATCGAGCGAGCCATACCAAAGACGTACGACGGACACAGCACGAGCTTAAGGGTAGTGTCGGTGACGGACGGTGAAGGTGGTAGGATATCCTACACGACATCCGAAATTAACGGCAATGAAGTTATTCGGATTGGTAATCCCGACCAATACGTAAGAGGTGTTCAGCGATACGAAATTACCTATACCCAGCGCGACGTCACGCGCTATTTTGTCAATACTCAGAGCGATGAGTTCTACTGGGATACTAACGGAACCGAGTGGGCCGTGCCGATTAAGCAGTTGAACGTCGTGCTTCATACAGAAAGCAATCTCGCAACCAAGCTCATTGGCAAGCAACAATGCTATGTTGGTACGGCGGGAGTAAATACCCCATGTTCCATACTAGTGACTGATGATGGTTTAACGGCTGAGGCTAGCAACTTGAACCCGAATGAGAATATCACCCTAGCTGTCGGTTTTCAGCCACAAACCTTTGGTGCCTATCGGGCGACACTATTCGAAACGCTGACTGTTTATTGGGTGATATTGCAGTTCATTGCATTCTTTGTGGCTGTCATTCTGATCGCAATATTCGTGGGTCGCTACATCCGTAAGTCAAACCGCCGAGGCGAGCTCGGGACAATCATTCCTGAATATATCCCGCCCAAAGACGCTAGTGTCACGGTTTCGGCCAATATCTATAGCCGACAAACAGCCGTGTTTAGTGCACAACTGATTGATTTTGCTGTTCGTCACTATGTAAAAATTTATCAAACTGGCGAAAAAACCTTCTTTAAACCGGCGCAATATGAGTTGGAAATTATCAAAGATATTTCTGATTTACGTGACGAAGAGCGAGAAATTATCCGTGACATTTTTCCAGGTACGGCAATCGGTACCCGGCTCAATATGAACGATATGAAGAAAAACGCTATGACTACATATCGCAATCTAAGCGATAACCAGACGAAACTTGATAATGATATTCGGGGAACGTATGGCCTGCGGACGAAAGATGGCGGTCAGCGTGCCTGGTTCAGGCGAGCTGCTACGGTCGTACTGGTTCTAGCAATCGTGACGCTCTCGCCATGGCTACTGGTCGCATCGATTGTTGGCTTCGTCTGTGGGTTTATTTTGTGCCCATTGACAGACAAGGGTTTGGCGCTATTTCGCTACCTGGAAGGTTTGAAGATGTATATCAAAACGGCGGAAGTCGACCGTTTGCGGATGCTGCAAAGTCCAGAAGGGGCAGTAAAGCTGGAAGCACCGATTGACGCCGATGACACACGACAACTCGTTACGCTCTACGAACGAGTATTGCCCTATGCGATTTTGTTCGGTCAAGAAAAAGAATGGAATAAGCGACTGGGTCAGTATTATGAATTGTTAAACACTTCGCCGGACTGGTATACGGGAAATAGCGCGGTCTTTAATGCGGTACTGTTCAGCTCGGCTATCAACAACTTCAGTACAGCTGCAACCTATAGTAATCCTGTGAGTTCGTCGTCGGGTGGTAGTGGCGGGGGCGGTTCGTCTGGCGGAGGTGGTGGTGGCGGTGGGGGGGGTGGCTGGTAGCCGCCGTCCTGTCTAGCTGTACCCATTCACAATGGTATACTGAGAGTATGCAAAGTACTGCTCGCAGCGTCGAAGAATACTTACGCGAACTCCCCGAGGATCGCAAGCGTGTGTTGTCCGAGTTGAGGCGACTGATCAAAAAACACCTTCCCAAAGGTTATGAAGAGGGTATACAGTACGGCATGATTGGCTACTATATTCCACTGAGCCGGTATCCCAAGACTTACAACGGACAAGCACTCGGCTACGTCGGCTTGGCCTCTCAGAAAAATTACATGTCACTTTATTTGATGTGCGTGTACGGTGAAAACGAAATTGGGTTTAAAGAAGCTTATCTAAAAACGGGTAAAAAACTTGATATGGGCAAGTCGTGCATACGTTTCAAGTCGCTTGATAACCTGCCGCTTGAGTTGATCGGGTCGGAAATTGAGCGATATACACCTGAGGCGTTTATCTTGCAGTATGAAAAGAGCCACGATCGCACCACCTAAAAACCTTTGAACCCAGTTAGCCTTACTGTTGACAATGGACGGGGTTAAGTTCATAGTCCTAATTATGAATAAATTTGAAGCGCAACCTACGTCCTATGCCGAAGCACTAACCATCCCTGAAGCTATCAGACCGATAACGGGAGAAAGAGGACAGTCGATAGAACGAACAAGACTTCAAAAAGACGACATCGTCATTTGTTATCCTGTACGTTCAGGCATCGGAAATTTTGCTGGTGCCTTCGTCAATACTCCAGCTCATGAATTTGGAACTGCCGTCGTGAGCGAACTTCTAGAAAGAACAGGCCGGGGCGATATTTATGAAAAGGTGGACACACTTATTGCCGGTCAGGTTATCCAGGACGGGATGAACCCGGCTAACCAACTCAAGGTCCACGCTGGCATAAGAGAAAGTGCTACCGCCTATACTATCAACAATGCGTGCGGTTCAGGTCTTCGGGCTGTTCTTAATGCAGCCTCGGCCATTAGGGACCGAGAACATACCGGTATAAAACTGGCGGTTGCGGGCGGGTTTGAGAATATGAGCATGGCTCCTTCTTTGTTGGAATCCAACCGAAAAGGTTATGGCTTGGGTGGTCAAACCCTGACAGACGGCGTGCTGGCGAGTTTAACAGACGCTTTTGAGAAGGTGCATATGGGCGTAACGGCCGAAAGGCTTGCCGTGTTGCCCGATAGGCCCAAAATAACGCGAGCCGATGCGGATCATTACGCTCTGCGCAGTCAACGTCTTGCGGCGCTGGCCTGGGAAGCGGATTACTTTAAGGATACGGTCGTACCGGTTGACATCAAACAAGGCAGGGAAGTCGTTTCATTTAGAACGGACGAATCTATGAAGGGGAGCAAAGCCACCACGGAGGGCTTGGCGAGACTTAAACCTGCTTTTGGCGTAGAAAACGGTATTGTCACTCCAGGAAACGCCAGCGGCATCAGCGACGGAGCGGCTTTCATGATAGTGACAACGGCAGGGGAGGCCGAAAAACTGGGTCTTGAGATATCAATGCGGCTGAAGTCTGGTGCTGATGCTGGCGTGGCGCATGAACTGATGGGACTGGGCCCGATTCCTTCTTCTTTGAAAGCACTAGGAAGAGCCGGTCTGAGCATGTCGGATATTGGCATCTTTGAGCTCAATGAGGCATTCGCAAACGTCGCCCTCGTCTGCGGTGAGGCATTAGAAGCGGAGCCTGACCAATTGAACCCGCTCGGTGGCGCGATTGCTCATGGCCATCCGATTGGCGCGACAGGTGGCGTGTTGTTGACAAAAATAGCCAGCGACTTCAAGAACAATCCGGAGAGCCGCTTTGGCATGGCTAGTCTGTGTATCGGTGGCGGTCAAGGTATTTCTGCTGTCGTCGAGAATGCCAATAACCTCTAGCCAGCAACGCATACCTTCTGTAATCAAAAAGAGCCGAAAAACGGCTCTTTTTGATTAAACAATCTAACTTACTGAGCGGTCCAGCCACCGTCCATTGTCAAGATTGAGCCACGCATATTGTCGCTGTCCGGCGAGCACAGAAAGACGGCTAGTCCGCCTAATTGTTCAGTCGTGACGAACTGCAGCGAGGGCTGTTTTTCTCCTAGTAGTTTGACTCTAGCTTGGTCGACCGAGATATCTTCGCGCGCTGCGAGGTCGTTAATTTGTTTTTCTACCAAGGGTGTCAGCACCCAGCCTGGGCAGATGGCATTAACGGTAATGCCGGTAGTGGCCGTATCTAGCGCTGCTACTTTAGTGAGACCGACGACGCCGTGCTTGGCGGTGACGTAAGCAGCCTTGCCCGCCGAGGCCACTAACCCGTGGGCTGAGGCGATGTTGATGACGCGGCCCCAGTCATTTTTTAGCATGCCAGGCAACGCGAGGCGCGTCGTGTGGAAGACTGCACTCATGTTGATGGCGATGATATCATCCCACTTCTCGAGCGGGAAGTCTTTGATGTGTGCCACGTGCTGAATGCCCGCGTTATTGACCAGAATGTCGGCGCCACCGAACTCGGTATCGACGTAGGCCATCATCTGCGCAATTTCGTCCGGCTTACTCATGTCGGCGCCATGGTAGCCCACCTTGACGCCCAGGGCGGCAATCTGCGCCGTTGGTCCTTCGACGTCACCAAAGCCGTTGAGTACAATATTAGCCCCTTGGCGGGCCAGGCGATCGGCGATGCCGAGACCGATGCCGCTGGTCGAACCGGTAATGAGCGCAGTCTTTTTATCGAGCATGCGAGGGGTGGCGCCATTATTTGCCGTTTCAATACTGGTCGTTATATTGCGCTCTATATTATTCATAATCATTTACCTCAATCTTTACACTCATTAAAACACACCCGTCGTGATTTCAAAGCATAAGCTTATATTTCCGCCTAGACTAATGGTACGAAGGCAAATCCAGGGTACTCTTTGTGTATATAGTTTTGGTCAGAACGACGATTCTGCCACCCAGTTTTAACTGCTCGAGTAGTATCGTGGGCAGTTGTGTGGCCGCCTCGCGGGCTGCCGTTAAATAACTCACAGTTGTGTGCTAGTCTATGACTATGGCTTTTGACACAATCGTACGAATTATTGCCGATGGTGCTGTATTACCAGTTATTTTAATTGGTTCTTATATGTTGGTCTTCAAGATTCCTCGTGGGCACCGTTTTGAGGCATATTCACGAATTCTTATGGCGGGCTTAACGGCATATCTTATTGCAAAAATAATCGGTTCGATATATCAGCCATCAATCGAGCGACCATTCGAGCTATTGGGTGTCCCAGCAGGAGCTTCATTTTTAAATAATCCGGGATTTCCTTCGGATCATGCTCTTTTTGTCACCGCAATTACGTGTGCCGTCTGGTTTGAGACGAGGCACAAAGCCGTTAGCTTAACTTTAGTCGGTCTGACGCTGACGGTGGGCGTTGGGCGTGTTTTGGCGCTCGTACATACACCAATCGATGTCATCTTCGGTGTCCTTATTGGGTTGATTGGTTCGCTATGGTATCTTGATGCCCGTCGTTCCGTTAAACAGTCGAAACCACTTTTGCCTCATTGACAAAAATCGTGTATACTATAATAAATTACGTAAACGACTGAGGGAGACGATATGGCAAAGGTAATCGTAGACGAGACACATCCACAGGTTGTTAGTACGTCGTATTCATGGTGGCGTGTCGCGTTACTTGGCGCAGGCCTCGGAATAGTTTATTGGATACTCACATTCCTTGTCTCCCACTTTATTATTGATCCGATATTTTGTCGCTCAAGTGTTAACGCACTCGCCTGTACAAACTCAATTGAATTATCTGGTAATGTCGCCAGTATTTTGGTTGCGACCGCTGGGCTGGCAATACTGGTGGGTTTGAAAGTGCTGCGACCGTTAATCGTTGCCATAGCCGCTGCTATTGTGTTGTGGGGGCTGGCTGGTTGGACAAATGGTCTGTCGGGAGTTGAAGCGGTTTTTTGGAGTGCACTTCTTTACAGTCTTTCGTACGTATTGTTTTCATGGATAAGTCGTTACAGCCGAACTGTGCCCGTCTTGATTTCGGTCGTGCTTGTGGTCGTTATCGCTCGCCTCATGCTTGCACTATAGTGATATACTGAGGCTATGAATGAAGTTATGTTTTTAGTTATTTTAGGTGTTGTTATCGTTGCCTTTGGGATTATTCTCTATAGTGTCAATCAACGACTGCGCGAGTTAAAAAGTAGTAGTGCAGTCGAGTTTCTTAAGTCTGACGTGACAGAATTGTCACGTGGCATTAGCAGCTTACAGGCGGCGATGGGAGACAAACTAGAGCGTAACAATATGACAATGCAAACATCGATGCAAAAACAACTCAGCGAGAGCGCCAAGTTAGTGTCGGATGTTACCCAGCGTCTTGCCAAGCTGGATGAGACCAATCGGCGAGTCATCGACGTTGCTGATGAGCTGAAAACCTTGCAAAATGTTCTACAAAACCCAAAACAAAGAGGGGTGTTTGGTGAATACTACCTCGAGTCGGTCTTGGATAATATTTTACCCTCAAAGAATTTCCAGATGCAATATAAATTTAAAGACGGCGAGACCGTCGATGCAGTTGTGTTTCTCGATAAGGGTCAAATTTTGTCAATTGATAGCAAGTTTAGCCTAGAAAACTACAACCGCATGGTAGGTGAAAATAGCAAGCCCGAGCGCGAGAAGTTGCTCGCAAAAGTTCGAATGGACTTGAAAAGCCGTATAGACGAGACGAGCAAATATATTCGACCGAGCGAGAATACGATGGACTTTGCTTTTATGTTTATTCCTAGCGAGTCGCTTTACTACGACCTGTTAATTGGAGATGTTGGTACAGGATCGAGTGCCCGTGACTTGATTGAATACGCCTTTCGCGATAAAAAGGTCATCATCGTCAGCCCGACGAGCTTTATGGCCTATCTTCAGACGGTTCTGCAGGGTCTGCGTAGCCTTCAAATTGAAGAACAAGCCAAAGATATTCAGATTCGAGTTGGCAAGCTTGGCCAGCATATCGGTAAGTTTGAAGAGTTCATGCAAAAGCTCGGCAGCTCACTGGGTACCACGGTCAACCACTATAACGGTGCCCACAAAGAGCTCGGTAAGATTGATAAAGATGTGATCAAGATTGCTGGGGGTGATCCAAGCGTCGAGGCTCTGTTGCTCGATAGGCCACACACTGACGATTAGTACGTAAACTCAAATAAAATACCTCGCATGATGCGAGGTATTTTTACTATGTAACGATAGTAAGAACTAGTCTCGACCACCATCACTTTGAGCTTGCAAGGTATCGTGCAAGATAAAACCGACGACACCACCGATAACTGGAGCAAGAACGTAAATGGCAAGTGGCCATAGTTCCCATTTAAGTGCGCCAAGTGAAAGGGCGACGGCAGGGTTAATGATTGAGCTTCCGCCGACGTAAGCTGAGGCTGAGGCAGCAAGTAGCAAAGCTACAAAGATACCAAGCCCGATAGTAAAGGCCGCAGCAAGACGGTCTGTTTTTTCGCGAAGCGCGTTAGCGACAGCGAATCCAAAGATCAGTGTACCGAGTAGTTCAGCAGAGAAGATGTACCATTCTTTACCTGCTGGAAGTGGGTTTGCTTGGAACAGGGCTGCAGCAGCTTGTCCGAAGGCTTGTGCTTCGGCGTTAACAGGAGCAGCGCCTTGTACGAAGGCATTTAATACTGCAAAGGCGAGTCCGGCACCCAAGAATTGAGCGACGACATAACCAAGTGCACGAAGACCCGTGATTTTGCGTGTTGCCCAGGCACCGATGGTAACGGCTGGGTTGAGGTGAGCACCTGACATGGCACCAACGAGTAGTACGATACCTGCAATAGCAAACAGAACAATAATTGGTTGACCTTGACCTGCAATGAACGCACCGGCTAGTAAGAATGTACCGATTAACTCAGCCACGAGTGCACCGATAAATGGCGCGCGGACAAGTGGCGAGCGCGATAGCCACGTTGGTTTGTTAGAACTGACGGCTTGGACGCTCGTCGCCTTGACTGTCGATTTATGTACTGATGAAACAGCTTTTTTAGTAGCCATGTGTTTTCCTCCTTATATGAAACATGGCTATAGTATATCATAACCACTAAGACGTAAACACAGATGGTATACTATAGGTACATGGCATTATTTATTCGACAAAGCGATGACAGATCAAAATTACAGGAACGTTTGGCAGCTGAATTGCAAGAGCGTGCCAAGAAGCGCGACATTTTAAGTGACCGGCCTGATGGAGTTGACGACTCACAGTACATGAAGGGAACCAAACAGACGAGTAGTTTGGCATGGATATGGATACTGATTACTATAATCGCAATTGTGGCTTTCGTATGGTTGACAGTATTGAATATAACGGGCTAGTATAAGCATATACATAATGGAGAAGCCCTACTTATCATGGAACCAAACCTGCAACCACTAACACCTCGAGATGAACCCAAAGAGACCGAACCAGTAGACGAACAGGACCAAGCTGCTGAAAGTACCTACTTTAATGAAGAAACGTTCATGCAACTTGGGCAAACGACCGACTTACCAGAAACGGCTGAGACTGCTAATAGGTTTAATTCATTACCCCAAGATAACTTGCCAGAAAATGAGATTGACACTACCTTATCTCCTGCCCAAGCCGTTGTTACTCCAACAACACCAGTTACTGCCGTAGAGCCTGAGATCATCGTGGAATCTCCAAAGAAAAAAAGCCTACTTTGGTTATGGTTGACGCTTGGCGCTACTTTACTAATAGCTGCTGGCTTGGTGGCGAGCTTCTTTGTTGCCAAGAGTGCAGCCGATGCAGCCGCAGGTACGTATACGAGTAGCGTAAAGAGTTATCTTGATGATGTGTACGACGTCGCGACGAGTGCGGCAACAAATCCGGGCGATGTCCAAAAAGCCATTGAGGCTGTTAAGGCTCCGATTTTAGCAACAACTCCACTAGAGGGCGTGAGTAGTGATTATACGTCAGCCAAAAAGCTTCAAACGGAAGTGACTGGCAAAGTCGATACTTTAGTAGCGAAGATCAAGGGATATGCTCAGGTTTATACGTTTCACACAGAGTATAAAGCCCTATATTCAGATCTCCGTACTCTCGATGCCACGGGAGCTTCTGCTGTAACGGTCGGTAGTAGACCTCTTGTTTCGGTATATTTGAATAGTTTTCGTAATAAATTAGAAGACGTAAAAGATTTGTCGACTAATGCGACTGTTCCGGCTGAACTGGACGCCGACGTTGCGGATATTGGCCGTGTCTTTGGTGCAATGCACACCAACTGGAGCGCGATGGTGAGTGCATTCGATAGTGCAAATGAAAACGCCTACGACGTTGCGTATACTAATTATAAGAAATCAAATAGCGAGTTGAGTAAAGTCGAAAAACCAATTGTCAAATATTTCGATAGCTTATCGAGCAAAATCCGCGATAGTGCCAAAGAACTTCAAGAATACGGGAAGACGCTCAGATAATTTGTCAATGTAACGTATAATAATGAGCAGTTATGCAAACTATAGATGATTTACGCCACAATCTTATGGCTAATATACTCACCAGCGACAGTCCGCGTGATATTTTGAAGATGCCCGAAATCAAGGCCCTGTACACGAAATTGATAACGCTTGACCCAAGCGAACGGGGAGCGTACGGTAAAGCCGTCAACGACTTAAAGGTTGACCTTGAAGCGGCGGTCGCCATTCGTGAAGCAGCGCTGGAAGACGAGACCGTTCAGCCGTTGGACGTAACAGCGCCTTGGGACGTAAACGCTGGTCCGGTAGAATTACTGACGACAGAGCAGGGTACGCAGCATCCGTTAACCAAAGAACTCGAAGTTGTAATTGATATTTTTACGCGTATGGGTTTTGAGGCGATTGAATCACGCCAAATTGATAATGATTTTTACATGTTCGAGACATTGAACTTCCCCAAAGATCACCCAGCACGTGACGGGTACGATACCTTTCGGACCGAAGAAGATTTTATTCCACCAGCCCATACCAGCACGATGCAACATCGTATTTTAAAAGACGGCAAAACAAAACTTGAGGCGGGTGGTCAGATCGCCAGCGTGAGTTATGGTCGTGTCTTTCGGAATGAGGATGTTGACGCGACACATGAACATACGTTTTATCAATGCGAAGGCGTCTTTGTCAGCGAAACAGCAACACTCGGCGATATGCTGGGAACCTTGCAGGCATTTTTCGAGTCTTATTACGGACAAACCCTCAAGATTAAAACGCAACCGGCCTATTTCCCATTCGTGGAACCAGGTTTAGAATTTGCCATCGAAAAACCAGTGGCTTTAGGCGGCAAACCAGGTGAGTGGCTAGAGATGTTGGGGTGTGGAATGATTCATCCGAACGTCCTAAGGGCTGCCGAAATCGATCCAGAGAAGTACCAAGGGTTTGCCTGGGGCGGCGGCATTGAACGACTCGTCATGTTGAAATATGGCATCGAAGATTTACGTTACTTTGAGGCTGGTAAACTAGCCTTTTTGAGGAAATTTGTATAATGATTATTTCTGTCAACTGGTTAAAAAAATTCACAGACATCGATGTGTCGATTGACGAGCTCGTGTTGTTAATTGGCGCTCGTTTGGTGGAAATTGAAAAAGTTATTGACCTGGGAGCGAAATACAAAGACGTTACGATTGCCAGAGTTGTCGAGTGCGCAGCGATTGAAGGAACCGACCATTTGAACGTCACAAAGATTGATGATGGTGGTGCCAGTAAAGACGTCGAACGCGACGAAAATGGCCTCGTACAGGTAGTTTGCGGTGCGCCAAATGTGCACGTAGGAATGTTAGTTGCTTGGTTACCTTCGGGGTCGATAGTTCCAGAAACCTTTGATGAAATAGAGCCGTTCGTGTTGGGTGTGCGCAATTTGCGCGGTATGACGAGTAACGGCATGCTGGCTAGTGCCAAGGAGCTCGGGTTATTTGATGATCAGACGGGTATTCTTGAGATAGACAAAGAGCTTGAAGTTGGTACCAGTTTTGCGGCTGCCTATGAATTGAATGACTTCCTGCTTGATATTGAGAATAAATCACTTACCCACCGACCTGATGCTTTTGGCGTGATTGGCTTTGCCCGAGAAGTGGCTGCCATTACGGGGAAATCGTTTACAACTCCAGAGTGGTTAGCTAATATTCATCCAATATTCGAAGCCAAAGCCGCAGATATTCAGCCGCCTACAGTTACTATCGATGATCCCGTCCTATCCGCCAGGTATCAAGCCGTTGTACTAAACGGAGTAGACAGTGCACGCCAGTCGCCCCTTGAAATCAAAACGTACTTGGCTCGAGTTGGCGTGCGTCCAATTAGTGCTGTGGTTGACGTAACCAATTATCTGATGTTGCTGACTGGTCAACCGCTCCATGCTTTTGACTACGACAAGCTCGTGGCTGTTTCGGGCGGCAAAGCCGATATTCATGTCCGTGCAGCTAGAGAGGCCGAAACACTCGAGTTACTTGATGGGCGATTAGCGACGCTTAGTCTTGAGGATATTGTTATCTCAGCTGGCGAGACGGCCATTGGTCTGGCTGGTGCAATGGGCGGTGCTAACACGGTGATTGATGTCAGTACAAAAAACATTATTATTGAAAGCGCAACTTTTAATTTGTATAAACTGCGGGCCACTCAAATGCGTCACGGCATCTTTAGTGAAGCAATTACTCGTTTCACAAAAGGTCAACCGGCTGAATTAACAGCCCCTGTGCTGGCAGATGCTATTCGGTTACTCGCCAAGTGGTCTGGTACAAAAAGTGCCAGTGCTGTTTGTGAGGCGACAGGCACGATGGTTGAGGTTGGCTCGATTACCGTCACGACTGAGCGTGTGAACGCTATTCTTGGTACATCATTTACAACCGATAGCCTTGAGCGGACGTTACGTAGCGTTGAATTCGCCGTAGCGGCAGACGACTCAAAATTAGTCATTGAACCACCATACTGGCGGGGCGACATACATATTGGTGAAGATATTATTGAAGAGATTGGTCGCCTGCATGGCTTTGACGAGATTACACCAACCCTTCCAGGTCGAAATTTTAGTGCGGTGACACCGAGTGAATTTGATGAGCTACGCACGCACGTACGTAAAGTCCTGGCGCGATCCGGTGCGACTGAAGTGTTGACCTACAGTTTTGTACATGGCGATATTTTGAAAAAAGTTGGTCAAAAACTCGAGGATTCGTATCGAATTACTAACTCGATTAGTCCAGATTTGCAGTATTATCGCCAAACACTTACCCCAAGTCTGCTAGGGTTACTCCACCCCAATGTCAAGCAGGGTTACGATAACTTCGCTGTCTTTGAAGTCAACAAGACTCACTCAAAACCACTTGGATTAACTGATGAAGGTGTTCCGGTTGAAACAGATATGGTCGCCTTGACGGTAACGTCCAAGAAAGCCCAATTTGGCGCCTCGTATTACCAGGCCAAGAAATTCCTCGATTATATGGCTAGTTCACTTGGGTTGAGCTTTACTTACGAACCTCTCGCTCAAAATCAAAACTTAGCGCTAAGCGCGCCATTTGAGTATCGTCGAAGCGCGACGGTACTGGATGCTAACGGTGGGCATATTGGCATCATTGGGGAGTACAAAAAAAGTGTCAGTAAAGCCTTTAAGCTACCCGAATATACCGCTGGGTTTGAAATCGAATCACTCAAATTGCTCGAAGCAACCAAGCGACTTGAAAATAGCTACACACCACTCAGCCGCTATCCGAGTACGGACCGCGACATTTGTTTCCAAGTGAAAAATGAGGTTTCGTACGGCCAGATTATCGAAGCGGCAACAGCTGTACTTAAGGACATTGACCTAGAGACGACTATTGAGCCAATTGATATCTATCAGCCCGAAGACGGCACTTCGAAGAATGTTACGATTCGCGTCCGCTTAACCTCGCATTCGAAAACACTGACAGCAAACGAAGTCAACGTAATCATCGAGAACACCAGCCAGAGTGTCGTGACTGCTTTGGGGGCAATTGTCGTCTAAACGACGCAGCTTTGAACGCGCAGCAACTATGATAGGACAGAGTTTGATATAATAGAAAATAGTAATTTTGAAAAAAATAGGGAGAGTATTGTTAATGGCGTCAAAAGGTAGAGCACAACGAATTGGAATTTGGATTATAGCAATTGTTATGACCGTGGGAACGCTCGGGTCGTTTGCTGTAATTATCCTACAAAATGATAATCAAAAAATCGATCAAGCCGCCGTGGAGGCAGCGGCCGTGGAGCAGCAAAAAGCTGCTACAGCCGCCGCCAAAGAGCAAGCCAAAAACTCTGAACCTCTCGTAGGGTATAGTGCTCGCGCGTTCGATTCAGCGGCAGTTACTGCGCTCAAGACAGAAGTTCTCAAAGAGGGTGCAGGCGAAGCAGTCAAGGCAACTGATTCTATCAACGCAAGTTATTTCGGCTGGACCTCGGACGGCGTTATTTTCGATAGTAGTAAGAAGAAAGATGCCGACGACGCACCAATTACCTTTCCCCTTAACCGTGTGATTCCAGGGTGGACAGAAGGCCTGACTGGAGTTAAGGTCGGAAGTATCGTTCGTCTGACAATCCCTTCAGACAAAGCTTATGGCGCGACTGGTCAGGGACCGATTCCGGCTAATGCTCCACTTGAGTTTATTGTTGAGATTAAAAAAATCGACAACTCGCCTGCAAGTACCCAATAATACAACAATAGCGTCTTGCTAAATGATGCATACGCTATATATACTGTAGGAAGCTATTAAAAAAGAAAGAAATACGCGTTATGGACAAAGATATTAGGGATGTAATCATGATCGGAGCAGGTCCAAGTTCTCTGGCCGCCGCTATCTATACTACTCGTGAAAATATTGATACGGTTTTATACGAAAAAGGTGCCATTGGAGGCTTGGCTGCGATTACCGATATAGTAGATAACTATCCAGGTTTTCCTGATGGAATTGAGGGTCTTACACTCGCTGAACAGCTCGAAAAACAAGCCAAGCGTTTTGGTGCGAATATTGAATTTGGTGACGTGTCAGCTATTCGTGATGAGGGCGATGTAAAGGTTGTGACGGTTGACGGCAATGAAATGCGGGCCAAGACGGTACTTATCGCAACGGGGAGTGACTATAACAAGATTGGCGTTCCTGGTGAAGCTGAATATTATGGCCGCGGCGTCCATTACTGTGCGACTTGTGACGGCGCTTTTTACCGTGACAAGCGACTTGTTATTGTGGGTGGCGGTAATTCTGCTGTACAAGAGGCAATCTTTTTGACACGTTTTGCATCGCATATTGATTTGCTGGTGAGAAGTACGATTAAGGCGAGCGAAATATTGCAAGATGACCTACGGGCATTTATTGACAACGGTAAAATCACCGTTCATCTCAACACGCCAATCAAAGAGATTGTCGCCACCGATGGTAAAATAACTTCCGTGAGCGCCCTCAAAGACAGCGAACCGATTGTTATTGATACTGATGGGGTATTTATCTTTGTTGGTTTGAAACCTAATACGCAGTTCTTGACTGGAAGCGGTATTGAGTTGGATGAACAAGGGCTTGTTAAAACTGACAACAAATTACAGACAAATATCTCTGGGATTTTTGCCAGCGGTGATGTCCGTAGCGGTGCGACTATGCAGATTGCAAGTGCAGTCGGCGAAGGCGCATCAGCGGCGCTTTCAATTCGTGAATATCTTGACGAACACAAGCATTCTCACGCTTGACTCTAGGCAACAACGTTGCACAGGAAATCCTCTAACTGTTTTATGGTCTGAGGATTTTCGGTTTGAAGCGCAATTTCGCGCGTGCCAAGCAGGACACCGGCTTTAACAAAATTGTGAGAACCCGTCAGTGCAACGCGGCGTCCGTCGGGCATATCAAAAAGCATAAACTTAGCATGCAAATAATTCGGTTTGTCGTAGAGTGTTTTGTGTCCGCTAAAAAACATCCCGACGCGAATCACAACTCGATTAAGATTGACGGCATTTGAGGGTGGATTGAAGTAGAGTCGAGAGCTGGTTTTTTTCAAAAGCCCGCCGAGCTTGCCTGTTGGGCAGTATTGTGACACCAAAGTAACGTGACTTGCCTGCGCAGCTAATTGGCAGGCACGACGATATATAATCGAATCGCCGACAAATCCTCCATCAATCAGGACGGTGTCGTCGCCGTGCGTGAAGCTATGGCTGCGATAGGAGTAGTCGCCGGCATCGGCCCGAGCGAGGCGGTGATATTCGTCGATCAACTTATCGGCCAGTAATTTATCGTCAATTTTTAACATATAGTCGTTACATTTGATACCTTTTTGGTAGAGGTTAACGCCACCAAATGTATATACCGTATTGTCAACCATGCACCATTTAATGTGAGTTCGTCCACTAAAAAGAGTTGCGTGTGACTTGCCGAGCCAGGTAAACTTAACCCCGCTTTTAATAAAACGCTTGCTCATATGGGTGATTTTACGGGATTGAGCCGTTCGATAGCGAGTCGGAAGAAAAAATCCGCCAAGCTCTCCGTAGGTGAATATGTCGGCCGAAACCTCAACTGCAACGCCGCGTTCGGCGGCTTCAGACAGAGCGTCGATCAGCTCGTCCGTCGCGACGTCATCGGCTACAACCATCGACAATAAACAGACGCGCGTTTGAGCAAGTCTGATGTGTCGAGCAGCATCTCTGACGTAATCAGCGGGTAGTAGTAATTTCGGAAACGACGTCATATTGTTACGATTATATCCCGTATGTCGAAAAACTGATATTATAAACAGTAACCGACATAACAAGAGGAGACCTACCATGGCAGATTTTAACCAGATTTTAACACCAGGCGATGTCGATAGCGGCATTATAAATGTTGTTATCGAGATTCCGTCAGGCAGTAGCAATAAGATTGAGTGGAACCGCGAAAAAGCAGTTTTTCAGCTTGATCGAGTAGAACCGGCAATTTTCGCCAAGCCAACCAACTACGGTTTTATTCCGCAAACACTTGACGACGACGGGGATGAACTCGATGTGCTGGTGATAACCGATGAACCACTGCCAACTGGAGTATTTCTTGAGGCGAAAGTTATTGGCGTGCTGAAATTTGAAGATGATGGCGAAATTGACGACAAAATAGTTGTCGTACCAGCCGATGATCGTGCAACTGGAAACGCAATTAATACCCTCGAGGATATTTCTCAGCAAAAACTTGACCAAATTGTTCATCACTTTACTCACTATAAAGATTTAAAAAAGCCAGGTAGCACTGTCGTCAAGGGCTGGGGTGATATCGAAGAGGCCAAGGCAATCATTTGTCAAGCTATTGAACGCTGGAGCACTCGCTAGGTGAGCATCGACCGTACGGCGATTGTCGGATCGCAACAACTTGTAATTGATGTATTTAAAGATTTCAGAGCTGAGCTCATGAGCTCTTACGGTAATATAACCTACAGCCGTAAGAGCGATACATCACAGGTTACGAGGCTCGATATTCGCGTCGAACAAGTACTAAAGGAGCGCTTGGCAGAACGTTATCCTGAATTTGGCTTCCAAGGCGAGGAAACTGGTAAATCTGGTGATAATCAACAATTTTGGCTGGTTGATCCGATCGATAGTACCTCGAGTTTTATTCGTGGGCTTCCGTTTTGTACCAATATGGCTGCGCTCATAGTAAACAATCAGACTATTGCTACGGTGATTTACGATTTTGTTAACGACGTGCTTTATACAGCGCTCAAGGGCGAAGGTGCTTATCAAAACGAACGCCAGCTTCACGTAGACACCAATCGCTCTTCGGGCAATCTGTATGTCTATAGTCTCAGTGGCTATAAGTTTGATAATCTTCGTGCCACAATGACTCAAGCGGGGATAAAATGTTTTTATCCTCTTGGAGCCGCCGGTCATGCTTACGTAATGCTTGCCAAAGGCGAGATTGACGGTGTAGCCGTACTGAATACCAAAACAAGCGCCCACGATAATGCGCCTGGTCTTCTTTTGGTGTCTGAAGCTGGTGGAAAAATTACTTCATTCGATGGACGGGACGATATCTATGTTCATGAATTTGTGGCAGGCACGCCGGTGGTCACAGAGCTTGTTGCGGAATATCAAAGTGCGTTTCGTACACTAATAGGCAGATAAGTTCTCAAGCCGTGGCTGCCTTATTTTATTTTTTTACGTGTCGTTTTTTGATGAATAATATTCGCTGCGCCTGTAATACTTTTGATAACCCCAAGGTGCTTTAGTTGGGCACGAAGTTTGTTGCGAGCATGCGTTGTCGTAACCAGGTCTTGCCAAGCTTGGCGTGGGAGCGACAGCTTGCGCGATACTACCTCGACGACATCACCATTTTGCAGCGTTTTGTCAAAAGGGTGAATTTTACCGTTGACGCGAAAACTATAGGCGTGTTTTGCAATGTCACTGTGAACCAAGTACGCGAAATCAAGTGGAAGGGCTCCTTCGGGAAGGTTAAAGATATCGCCTCTGGGCGAATAGACAAAAATTCGATTACCAAATAAATCGATATTCAATTGATCAGTCGAGATATCCTCGTTATTACCAAGACGGGTCGCAATGTCTTGGAGTTGGGCAATCCACTGGAGATGGGCGGGCAAAGAGGTGCTAACGTTATTTTTTATGTAGTTTTTGGAACTTTTTTGGCTGTGGTAGTGAAAGCTGGCCGCCAGTCCTCTCTCGGCGTACTCATGCATTTCATATGTCCGAATTTGAAATTCAACAATCTGCTCAGTGGGCGTCAGCACAACCGTATGAAGGCTCTGATATCCATTGGGTTTCGGAATTGCGATGTAGTCTTTGATACGAGTAATCATCGGTGTGTACATGGAATGAAGCAAGCCAAGTACTCGATAGCAGTCCTCTTTCGTCTCGACAACAATGCGCAGAGCCATTAAGTCATAAATATCATCAATATTACCGTCAACCTTTTTTAGTTTTTTGTGTAGGCTATACAGACTTTTGACGCGGCCATTAATTTCGGATTTTATATGCTGTTTTTTGAGTTCTGCTTCGACATCGATTTTAACAACACCAAGTTTACGCGTACTTTTGCTGAGACGCTTTTTCATCATGACTTGAACTTTTTTAAACTCAACTGGTTCAAGGTAGCTAAAGGCGAGTTCCTCGATTTGCATGCGGACGCGGCCCATACCTAGCCTGTCAGCCATAGGTGCGAATACTTCAAGTGATTCACGGGCAATCTTGACTTGCTTATCGGCCGACATATACTGTAGCGTCGAAAGGTTATGGAGGCGGTCAGCAAGTTTAATGATAATTACACGAACGTCTTGACTGACTGCAATAAGAAGTTTGGAGAGATTATCTGTTGTTTTCGGGAGATAATTGGCAAGATCTTGCATTCCGGCACGGGCTTGAGATACTTTTGTGACGCCACTTACCAAAAAAGCGACGTCACCTCCAAATAGTGTTTCGATTTGCTCGACTGTCGCTTCAGTATCTTCTACTGCGTCATGGAGTACACCAGCCAGGACACTGTCAATGTCCATACCCCATTCGGTCAAGATACCTGCCACGGCAAGAGGGTGGGTGATGTAGGCTTCGCCGCTTTTCCGCTTTTGCCCCTTGTGGGCTTTTGTAGCAAAATCAATAGCATGCTCAAGCTCGAGAATTTGATCTTCATCGTAATGAGGAGAAGCTATCTCTAATAGCGTTTTCTTTTTCATCTTACTCTTTAGTATACGTCAAATTAACAATGCAAGCCAAGGGGGCTATTCGCCGCGCATTATTAGGTGATGTTTTTTTGTACTTTCAGATGCCGGCAGTATATACTAGTCATTAGATATGCTAATGCTTATATAAGGAGTGGGAATTTTATGAGCCAAACAAAAATTGGAATTAATGGATTTGGTCGTATTGGCCGCAATGCTTTTAAGATTGCCTATGAACGCGGCGATATAGAAATTATCGCGATTAATGATTTAACTGACACAAAAACACTGGCCTATTTATTGAAACACGACAGTAACTACGGTACCTACCATCATGACGTTGGGTTTGACGAGACCGGAATTATTGTAAATGGGACGCATGTCAAAGTGCTCGCCGAGAAAGACCCGGCAGCTTTGCCTTGGGGCGAACTTGGCGTCGAGTTGGTGATTGAGTCAACCGGTCGTTTTACGGCCAAAGAAGATGCCGAACTGCACATTAAAGCCGGAGCTAAGCGGGTTGTTATTAGTGGTCCGAGCAAGAGCGATGGGGTTGACACGATTGTGCTTGGTGCCAATGAGGATTCAATCGAAGGCTCAAGCGACGTGATCAGTAATGCCAGTTGTACGACAAACTCTCTTGGTGTCGTGATGGCAATTCTTGATGCGGAGTTTGGTGTCGAAAAATCACTTCTGACAACCGTTCACAGCTATACCGCCAGTCAGGCTTTGCAAGACGCACCCAGTAAAGACCTACGCGAAGGTCGTAATGCAGCCGAAAATATGGTTCCGACTTCGACCGGAGCAGCTATCGCCGTCACTAAGGTGTTACCACAACTAGCCGGTAAGTTTGACGGGCTGAGTATCCGTGTTCCGACGGCGGTTGTCTCGATTAGCGATATCACAGTTCTTTTGAGCCGCGCTACGACGGTCGAAGAAATTAACACTGTCTTTAAAAAAGCAGCCAACGAGCCGTTTTATCAAGGTATTCTGGGAGTCAGTGACGAACCGCTTGTCAGTAGAGATTATATCGGCGACAGCCACTCCGGAGTCGTTGACTTATTGTTGACAAAAGTGGTCGGCGGCAATCTCGCCAAGATTATGGTTTGGTACGACAATGAGTGGGGCTATAGTAACCGCTTGGTCGAACTAGTCGCGGATATCGGCCGAACCTTGCACAAGTAACGATATAACGCTTATACTTTAATTATGAAAATATATCTAGGCAGCGATCACATGGGATTCCACTTAAAAGAAAAAGTCTTTGCGTACCTTGCAAAACACGGCTACGATGTTCAAGATGTCGGTGATGAAATCCTTGATCCAAATGACGACTTTCCAGAGTTTGCCCAAGCGGCGGCGTTACAAGTTATTGGTAGTCTTGACGAAGACCCACGGGCAATTTTGCTATGCGGCGGAGGCCAAGGCATGGCCATGGCTGCCAATCGTTTTCGTGGTATCCGCGCTAGTGTAATTTGGGACGCCCATGAGGCTAAAATGACTCGTAACGACAACGACAGTAACGTTCTGTGTTTACCTTCGCGTGTTCTTGAAAACGATGATAAGGCCTGGCAAGGGATTATCGAGACCTGGTTAAGTACGCCGTTTGCGACCGCCGTTCGTTACAAAAGGCGCAACGCGCAGATTGATGAGCTTTAGATTATGAGCGTGATTGCACCGTGCATAATGGCAGAAACCGTCGATGAGTACAAAGCGACAGTTGAGCGCTTACATTCTTTTGCCGAGCGGGTCCACATTGATATTAGCGATGGTGAGTTTGCACCGGCCTTTTTGCTCGGGGAAGCACAGATTTGGTGGCCAAAAGAGTGGAAAGTTGATATTCACGCTATGGTCGCTCGCCCAATGGAACACCTTCAAGCATTGATTGCCTTAAAACCAAACCTTATTACCTTCCACGTCGAGACAGGCGTCAACCTAATACCGATTATGGAAGAGATAAAGAAAGCTGGTATCAAAGCTGGCATTGCCCTACTAAAGCCAACCGTGCCCTCAACCGTTAGCGCAATGATTCAAGCGGCTGATCACGTCATGATATTTAGTGGTGATTTGGGTCATTACGGTGGCAGCGCCAGTCTCATGCAGCTAGAAAAGATTCGTCTCGTCAAGGCAATTAACCCCAACGTAGAAATCGGTTGGGATGGTGGCGTCAGTGTCGACAACGCCTACACATTGACCCAGGGTGGTGTCGATGTCCTTAACGCGGGTGGAGCAATCGCCAAAGCCGATGATCCTGCTAACGCTTATGCTACACTTGTAAGAGAAATCAACAAACACGGAGTAATTTGAGGGTGAGTGGGCAACTAACGATTACACAGCTTCAACACAAAGCTAATGATATCCGCGAGGATATTATTCGTATGCTTGAAGCCGCCGGTAGTGGCCACAGTGCTGGTCCACTGGGCTTGGCTGATATTTTTGCGGCACTTTATTTTAATATCATGAACATAGACCCAAAAAATCCCGAATGGGAAGATCGCGATACTTTTTTTCTGAGTAATGGACACACAATTCCGGTCCAATATGCGGCTATGGCTGAGGCTGGTTATTTCGATAAAGAAGAATTGTTGACGCTGCGAAAACTAGGCAGTCGTCTGCAGGGACATCCAGAACGAGAGCGCCTACCAGGCCTTGAAAATACCAGCGGACCACTCGGTAGCGGATTGTCGCAGGCGGCAGGCTATGCGTATTCCTTGCAGTACCTGGACGACAGTAAGCACCGTTTTGTATATGTCGTTATGGGCGATGGTGAACTGGACGAAGGTAATGTTTGGGAAGCTGCTATGTTTGCCGGTAAATATAAGCTATCACAGCTAATCGCTATTATTGATCGCAATAATATTCAAATTGATGGTAGTACCGAAGAAGTTATGCCTCTAGAGGATTTACGCGGTAAATGGGAAGCATTTGGCTGGCATGTCCTGGAGATTGATGGCCATAACATTGAAAGCGTCATTGACGCAGCCAGTATGGCTCGAGCCATCACTAATCGCCCGAGTGTTATTATTGCCCATACTATACCTGGAAAAGGTGTTGATTTTATGGAATATGATTACAAATGGCATGGGGTTGCACCAAACAGTGAACAGGCTAAGGTAGCGCTAATTAAACTACGGACACTTGATGGTAAAATCAGCTTTGAAGGAGATGGCGTATGACCTATTACCCCCTACATCCGGATGTGTTGACTGATCATGCCCAACTCGAGCCGATTCGAGCTGGTTTTGGAAGAGGACTGCGAGCTGCTGGTGAGAAAAACGAAAAAATTGTTGCCTTATGTGCCGATTTGACCGAAAGTACTCAAATGCATTTGTTCAAGGAAGCGTTTCCGAAACGTTTTATCCAGATTGGTATTGCCGAGCAGAATCTAGCGGCTGTCGCATCAGGCTTGGCTCGTGCGGGCAAGATACCTTTTGCGAGTAGCTACGCCGCATTTAACCCAGGCCGTAACTGGGAGCAAATTAAGACAACAGTCGCTATCAATAACCAACCGGTAAAAATTGTCGGTAGTCACGCTGGTGTGAGTGTTGGTCCTGACGGTGCGACCCATCAGATGCTCGAGGATATTGCATTGATGCGCGTTTTACCCAATATGGTCGTCGTCGCTCCAGGTGACAGTGTTGAGGCTGAAAAAGCCACGCTTGCCATCGCCGAAAATGGCAAGCCGAGCTATATTCGGTTGGCCCGTGAAAAAACACCTATTTTTAGTGTTGAAGATTCACCTTTTGAAATCGGACAAGCCTATGTACTTCGCGAGGGATCTGACATTACCCTGTTTGGCACGGGCACGATGACGTATCAACTACTGCTCGCAGCTAATTTGTTGGCTGAGCAGGGAATTAGTGCGGAAGTTGTGCATGTACCAACCATCAAGCCACTTGATACAGAGACGATTTTAGCCAGTGCTCGCAAGACTGGTCGCGCTCTGACTGCCGAAGAGGCCCAGATAGCCGGTGGTTTTGGTGGCGCTGTTGCCGAGTTGTTATCCGAACAGCTGCCGACACCCCTAAAACGCGTCGGTATGCAGGATCGCTATGGCGAGAGCGGTGCACCAAACGAACTGTTAGAATATTTTGGCTTGACAGGAGCTCAAATTGCCGAGAAAACTGCTGAGTTTGTTCACGGTACATCACAATATCATCGAGACTATTAAAGGGGGCTGACGTGGGACTGACAATAAACCAAATTCGTGAAAATACTACAAGAGCTCGACATCTTATGCAACGTAGTCGGGCGCAGCATTTTGCGGTCGGGGCTTTTAATATTGATAATCAAGAAACGTTAATTGCCGTTGCCCAAGCTGCCCAAAAATTGAACGCACCGGTTCTAGTTGAAGTCAGCGAGGGGGAAGTGAAGGCGCTTGGACTTGAAAATATTCGGGACCTTGTTGATAACTACAAACTTCAATATGGTGTCGAGATGTACGTTAACCTTGACCACAGCCCGACTGTCGAAGCTTGCAAACGCGCCATAGATGTTGGCTTTGAGTTTATTCATATCGATATCTCTCAGGCCAATCACGAAGCCTCAACTGATGATATTATCGAAAAAACAAAAGAAATCGTTGACTATGCTAAATTCACAGGTGCACTTGTCGAAAGTGAACCACATTATTTTGGTGGTTCGTCGAATGTCCATACCGAAACAATCGACTTCGAAGAAATTAAAAAAACCTTTAGTACGCCCGAAGCAACAAAGTTATTTGTTGAGGCAACAGGCATTGATACTTACGCTGCTGCGGTCGGGAATTTACACGGTAAATACCCTGTTCCAAAAGAGCTCGACCTCGATCTGTTGCAGCAAATACGCGATTCGATTACTTGCCAAATAAGTTTACATGGGGGAAGCGGCACGCCACTTCATTATTTCGAGGAAGCTGCAAAAATTGGAGTCAGTAAAATCAATATCAATAGCGATATGCGCTACGCGTTTCGTAAAGAGCTTGAGAAAGTTTTGGCCGAAAATCCAAATGAATATGCAATCGTAAAATTAATGCCGCAAGTCTACAGCGCAGTTCAAGCTGTCGTTGAAGAAAAAATCAACGGCTTTGGTAGTGCGGGTAAGGCGGTTTCGTAACCATGCCTATACCGACTATTGTCACTATCGGCAAAGCTACCCAAGATGTTTTTTTGAAGAGCTCAAAGGCCTTTGAGCCGCAGAAGCATAAGGGCGTCCTGTACGAGCAATTACCACTTGGTCAAAAACTTGATCTCGATGAAGTGATTTTTACGACTGGCGGGAACGTGACGAATGCTGCGGTCACTTTTGCACGACAAGGTCTTCATAGCAAATATATTTGGGCGCTTGGTGTGGATGTTTCGAGCCAGGCAATCTTACAGGAACTTGATAGTGACGGCGTCGATACGAGTGGCGTCGTTCAACATCAAAGCTATCGTGCCAGTTATTCGACAATTCTTTTGTCTAATAGTGGCGAAAGAACTATTTTAAATTATCACGGTACAGACCTTGAGAGCGACGGTAGCGTACTGGATTTAAATATCCTGGCATCGGCTGATTGGGTGTATTTGTCGGCTCTTGGCAATATAGACTTGTTGGAGGTGATTATTACAAAATGTGCTGAGTATGGCGTAAAAGTAATGCTTAACCCTGCTAGCTCAGAACTAAAGGAGATGGCAAAGCTCAAATCTTTGCTAGAAGATGTCACCGTGCTGGCGGTCAATAAAGAGGAGGCTCAGCAAATCGTAGAAGGCCAGACGATAGAAGAGCTTGCCCGACACGCGACGCATTATTGTCCTGTGACGATAGTGTCCGATGGTCCGCACGGTTCAGTGACAACTAATGGCAAAACCGTTGTGACCGCAGGGATGTATGAAGACGTTCCAGTTATTGATCGAACAGGTGCAGGGGACGCTTTTGGCTCTGGTTTTTTAAGTCAATTTGCACAAGGTGAATCGCTGAAAGATTCGATTATTTTTGCCAGCGCTAACTCAACCTCAGTGGTTGGACAAATTGGCGCCAAGCCGGGAATTTTACGCGTGGGTGCCAAGTTGCACGACATGCCTTTAGTAGAGAAGCCTTTTTAGGAGACATTATGGCAAAATTTTTACAGAGCCTACTAGAAATTGACGAACCAGATTTTAGTGTTGGTATGAATCAGCTTGAAAAAGCGACGGGTCATAGTGGCGTTGACACGCGCTTAATTGCCGATATTACGCACAGCGCCCACGTTGTTATGCGAAAATTAGGGCTTGATCCTGCTGACAGCACCGGCAGAGAGGTCTATCAGGCGTTGATAAGCACGGTTAAGCGCGGTACATCCGAGGCTTTGTTGCTTGATGCGGACTATATTTTATTGCCTTTTGAAGACAGTGTCGTGTCTTTCAACTTGATTGATGTTATCGAAAATAGTCACCACGAGTTAGCGTACGACCAGCGCATTATGAGCCATGGTAGGCGTAGTCTGAGGGGTGAAATCGTCCAGCGCTATCTCGAACACCCTAGAACTGACAGTAATGTCATACGAGATCGGGCGATAGGGATTGGCCTACTGCCCGAAGCGGATAAATGGTACGAGGCCAATGACGGCCACGTGCAAACTAGCCATACCGGACCGTTTATTTTGAGTATCGGTGATATTGTCACTGACGCATTTATCGCTCTTCGGGAAGATCAGGCCGAAGTAACGACCGACGAACATGGTATTCATCGATTGAGTATGGAATTTGGTTCAAAGCCGCCGTATGACCACGTTGATATCGTCCAAGCGGTGGGTAATAGTGCCAATGCCGCAGTCTCATTCAGTCGTTTAGGGCTTCGAGCTGGCTTAATGGCGTTCCTGGGCAGCGATCAGGCAGGTAAAGATTCGCTTCAATACCTCGCCGGTGAAAAAATCGATACAACGACTGTCTCTGTGCAATCAGGTTTAAAATCAAACTATCATTTCGCACTTCGTTACGGTGCGGACCGTACAATCTTAATTAAATACGAAGATTACGATTACAAGTGGCAAGATCCAGTTGAAGCGCCCGATTGGATATATTTGAGCATGATTAGCAAATCAGCCTGGCAGTTGCACGAAGACCTTTTGGGTTACTTAAGCCAACACCCCGATACTAAATTGGTATTTCAACCCGGAACATTCCATTTTGAATGGGGCATCGAAAAACTAGCCGCTATTTATAAACGATCCTACATCGTCTTTATGAATCGTGAAGAGGCTGCGCTGGTCACCGGGAAAGGTCTCGACTCAATTCAAGAGTTGGCAGACGGCCTCCACGACATTGGCCCTAAGATTGTTGTGATCACTGATGGTCCAAATGGCGCTTACGCTTCTGACGGTGAAAGGTTACTCGTTATGCCAAATTACCCCGATCCCGCGCCGCCGTACGACCGAACCGGAGCGGGAGACGCTTTTGCCTCGACTATCGTCGCTGCGCTAGCCCTGGGTGAAACGCTCGAAACAGCTCTGACGTGGGCAGCGATTAATTCTATGAGTGTTGTCCAAAAACTTGGCGCGCAGGCCGGATTGCTTGGGTGTGATGAAATCAATCAATTCCTCGCTACCGCTCCGACAGATTATATTGCAAAGGAGTTTAAAGGATGAAATATCAAATATGCGTCTCGGGTGCAGCCGCTGGTCAGACCGTACAGGCGGCCCACCAACTGGCTTTTGATCTCGGTAAATTAATTGCCCAGCAAGGTAAAACCCTTGTGACGGGTGCGACCGTAGGGCTTCCATGGTACGCTGCTCAAGGTGCATTTAGCGTGCAAGGCAAACGCGGAGTTTCTATCGGCTTCTCACCTGCAAGTTCATTTCGTGAACATGTAACTGTCTACAAACTACCAACAGTTGAGTTTGACTATATCAACTTTACGGGCATGGCGTATGTTGGTCGTGACGTTCATCTGGTACGAAGTAGTGATGCTATTATCACGGTTGGCGGTCGTATGGGGAGTTTACATGAGCTTTCGACAGCGCTTGAAAGTCGAAAAGTCTGCGGCGTTCTTTTGGGGAGTGGTGGACTGGCAGATTACATTCCGACATTACTTAAGCACATCGATGCGCCCGGTGCAAAAGATATTATTTACGACACTGACCCAGAGCGATTGCTGAATAAGGTGATTGCGGCTCTTGATAAAAAATATATTGATTTTGTACATAATGGTGATGATCGTCACATTTCAGAACATCGTGCCGGTCGCGGGTAGGTTTAGTTTACATAGACGCTTGTGCTTTTACTGTGTAAGTGATTAAATTGCACCAACTATTATTTCTAAAAAAAGGTTATTCATATGAAGACGAATCAATCAGAATCAGGCAGTGTCCATCTTATTATTACTGTCGTGTTAGTTGTTACGTTGCTTGGTGCGCTGGGATTTATTTTCTGGCAAAACGTAATCAACGCTGACTCTAATAAGAAAAATGATGTCGCAAAAACTGATCAGCAGTCCAAAACTAGTACCTCTCCATTGATCCAGTATTGTAGCGGGGGAGAAAAACTCTGCTTTGATTATCCTGGAGGCTGGAGTGTTAGTAAACTTACATCGGACAGTCGAGAAAAAGGGTACACGGGCGATGATTTGGTTGTTCAAGATGTAAATAGCAACGTAGTTTTGACGCTTCATTCTGGCATAGATGGATTAGGTGGGGCTTGTCCCGAGGAAGATCAAGCACCTACGTATATTCTAGATTCGACCAAAATACCTAAAATGACGGGTTTCAAGAGTGAGTATTCGCTCGATACACTGCAGGTTGCGCGGGCTATCTATAAGAATTATGAAACAGGAAAGTATGTTGCTGCACTTTATGTCACAGGCGAGGAAGATTATACTAAAGCGCAAACGTTGAGCTCTTGTGGCATTATACTTTCTCAGTTTATACCGGGCCGTAACGCTCTACTATCTTCCGAAGCAAATGCTGGTCATGGCGCGTTCGAATTTGGCTACACAGGCAGCGGGCGACTAAAAAGTACAGAGTACGACACAGTTGATGCTGCCAAAAAAGCCCACACTTCTCCAGCCTACACGCAAGCCGCGCTGATTCTTTCTAGCCTTCGATATGAATAGATAGCAGTGCTACAATAGTAGTAATGAGTCAACAATTTCGTCTCGAGACCAAATACCAACCAACTGGCGATCAACCGGCAGCGATTAAGCAGCTTATAGCTGGTTTGGATTCTGGTGTCCGTGAGCAAACCCTGCTTGGAGTGACCGGTAGCGGTAAAACGTTTACAATGGCCAATATTATCCAGGATCGTCAAGTCCCCACGCTTGTGATGGCGCACAACAAGACGCTGGCTGCGCAACTATATAGTGAATTTAAAGCATTCTTTCCGGACAGTGAAGTCCATTATTTTGTCAGTTATTTTGATTATTATCAGCCAGAGGCCTATATGGCCAGTAGTGATACCTATATCGAAAAGGACAGCAAGATCAATGATGAGATTGACCGCTTGCGACACGCCGCCACAACGGCACTCTTGACGCGCCGAGATACGATTATCGTCGCTAGTGTTAGTTGTATTTATGGCATTGGATCCCCCGATGATTATTCAGCGATGTCGATTACACTTAAAACAGGTGAGCGACGCCAGCAGGATAAGTTCGTGCGTCAACTAACCGACATACAGTATCAACGCAACGACATTGATTTTCATCGAGGTACTTTTCGTGTTCGGGGTGATATTGTCGATGTTTTTCCGGCTGGTAGCGACGTGGCTTATCGAACCGAGTTTTTTGGCGACCAAATTGACCGCCTGACGCGGATTGATCCTTTGACAGGTGAAATCTTGGCAGAACCGACCGAAGTGAGTATTTTCCCCAGTAGTCACTACGTAACACCGAAAGAAAAGATTGCTATCGCGGTTGAGAATATTAAAAAAGAGTATACCGAGCGTCTTGAATGGTTTGAAAGCCACGACAAACTACTGGAGGCTCAACGTCTGGCTCAGCGCACCAAGTTTGATATTGAGATGCTGGAAGAAACAGGTTTTGTTAAAGGCATCGAAAACTACAGCCGCTACCTGACTAACCGCGAACCCGGCGAGCAGCCGGCCACTCTTATGGACTATTTCGCTGATGATTTTTTGCTATTGGTTGACGAAAGCCATATGACGTTGCCGCAAGTTCGTGGTATGTATAACGGTGACCGAGCGCGTAAGGAAGTGCTGGTCGAGTATGGGTTTCGTATGCCATCAGCCCTTGATAATCGGCCGCTGACGTTTGCTGAGTTTGATCGTCATATCAATCAGGCTATTTATGTGTCGGCGACGCCTGGTGACTACGAGCTAGCGCATAGCCCAGCTCCAGCCGAGCAGGTGATTCGTCCGACAGGGTTAATTGACCCAGAAATTATCATTCGACCAATTAACGGACAAATCGACGACTTGGTGGCTGAAATTCGTGAACGAACACTCAAAAATCAACGCGTACTCGTTACGACATTGACGAAGCGTATGGCCGAAGACTTGTCGTCTTACTTACAAGAAATTAATATCAAAACCGCCTATATTCATAGCGAGGTAGACACGCTGGAACGGGGCGATATTTTGAAAGACCTTCGGATGGGAGTTTATGATGTCCTGGTTGGCATTAACTTGCTTCGTGAAGGCCTAGACTTACCCGAGGTAAGCATGGTTGCTATTATGGATGCTGACAAAGAAGGATTCCTTCGGAGTGCCAATGCTCTTATTCAGACAATTGGTCGGGCTGCTCGACATCTTGAGGGTCGCGTTTATATGTACGCTGATCGGATTACTGATTCGATGCAAAAAGCTATCGATGAAACGAGTCGGCGACGCAGCATTCAAACAGCTTATAATATCGAGCACAACATAACCCCCGAAAGTATTGCTAAAGAAATTGACGAAGGATTACGGTCAATTATTCCAAAAAAAGAAGATACATCTCGAAAACTTAATCTTAAGAAGATTCCTAAAGACGAATATGCGGGACTTATCAAGGAACTTTCTGGTCAGATGGATTTTGCTAGTGCGAACTTGGAGTTCGAAAAGGCAGCCGAGCTACGGGACATGATTTCGGACATCCAGCAAAAGATGTGACAACAATAAAGCTTATGCTAGACTACTATTAGACTATGTCAAATCGTTCGCCTCATCATATCGCAAAGAGATTAAAAAAGACGCTACTTATCATGATTGGTGGTGGAGTTATTGCACTAAGTCTGTTGACATTAAATATTGCTACAGTCACAAACAAAATCTCAAATGATTCAGTAAAAACAGAACAAACTGCGCTGTCCGGTGTTGATGCCGTACTGCACAATCAAGAGGAGTTCGTTCTACCTCGTAACACCTCGAATATCCCTAACCAATTAGACAAAATGACACTGGTTAAGGTTATTGCAAAAAACCAACCAGCCGTTGTTCGTATTTTAACGGTGTATTGTGCCGATATAACAATTGGGTCTGGAGCTACGTCACTTAAAAAGAAGGATGTCTGTACCGCTGGTGTTGGCAGCGGCTCTATTATTTCAAGTGATGGTTACGTAGCCACAAATGGCCACGTAGCTGTAGTAAGCCCTAAACGAGCCCTGATTGACTCACTCGCATCTGATGAAGAAATTCAGAGGTATCTTGATTATTTAGTGGCTGCTAAATTATTAACTCCCACGAATGCAAGTGCCATACAGACTGGCGTCGCCAAAGATATCCGTAGCGCAAGTGATGCGCTTGATGCAACAATTGCCCTTATTCCGTCGACGAGTGTCACTTCTACAAATGTTGCCTTGCAACATGCGATTCAACTAGGTAACGAGCCGGTTCGTATAGACAGTGGAGCTAGCCGGATGACAATTAGTTTTACGAGTACGATAGTGAGCGCTAGCTTAATCGATCAAGATTTTGATCAAGACGCTGCGGACCAAAGCCTGCAGACGGGACAGTTCACGAGCTCTGACGTAGCGCTCCTTAAAATGAGTGGCTCGTTTCCGTATGTACGACTTGGTGACAGTGCATCAGTAAAAATTAACGATCAACTAACGGCAATTGGATTTCCTGCGTTTATTGACGAAAGTGTCAACACCGAGCAATGGCAGACCGTACCAAGTATTACTCAGGGTAAAGTGACCGATATTATTTCTGATGCAGCGCAGAATGGTCGTAAAATTATGAACACATCTGTTCCGATTGCCCAGGGCGAAAGCGGGGGGCCATCGTTTAATGATAGCGGTGAGCAGATTGGCCTAAATACTTACACGGCACTAGAGTGTGAAAATTTAAAATGTTTTGGAAATGGTCTGGTACGTGACATTGCTGATTTAAAGGTTCTTTTAAAGAAAAATAACATTGATCTTAAAATGGGCGGCGTTACCGATGACTGGAACAGAGGTTTGGACGCCTATGTGGGAGGTAACTATACCGAAGCTTTGGTCGCTTTTAGAAAAGTACAAGACAAATACCCGGCAAATTACCTCGTATCGCCACTTGCGCAGCTTGCCCGTGAGCAGACGGGAAGTAGCACGGACATGTCGTCATCGTTCCAGGCACGCACGATTACGACGACAATTTTTGTTATTGCCGGCGGTATGCTACTTGTTCTGATTGCGACGATTATTGGTTTAATTCTTCACTTTACCCGCAAGCATCACCGTGAGGAGGCGATAGCCAACGATCAAATCCTCCCACCGACACCACTATAGCTTGCAAAAACCAACAAGACGTGCTATTGTTAAACCATTGCATTCGATGAATGTCGAGCCTCTTTCAAAGACTTGCGCATAGTAAAATAAAAAGCGCGGCCACAGAAATATCCTCTCGCTGTTCTCTCACGCTCGCTGACGCGAGCTTTAAGACTGCAAAACAGCAATCAACTAACGAAAGGGCTATTTCATATGGCATTCCAACAAAGACGCTTTGGCGGTTCTAATAACTCTAACTCTCGTCCCCAAGGTGGAAGCCGTGGTGGATCGTTTGGCGGCGGACGCCGTGGTGGCAGTAAGGGTCCCGCAAAAAAATACATTCACCCAAGTAAATTCATTAATAAAGCAATTGCTAAAGCCGAAGAAATTGCGTATGTACCAACGCACAAATTCACTGACTTTCCATTTGGAAACCAGTTGCAGCATAATATTGCTAAAAAAGGCTACTTAAACCCAAGTATCGTTCAAGACCAAGCAATACCTTATGTTATTGAAGGTAAAGACGTTATTGGCCTTGCTAACACCGGCACCGGTAAGACCGCAGCCTTCTTGTTGCCTATTATTGAACGTCAAACTGGCATATCACTTTGCCCGAGTGTCTTGATTATTGCACCGACCCGTGAGCTTGCTCAACAAATTGACGAAGAATTCCGCGCTTTCAGTCAAGGCCTCAACCTATACTCTGCACTTATCGTCGGTGGAGTAAGCGTCGATCGTCAAATTCGTGACCTTAAACGTCGTCCACACTTTATTATTGGTACGCCAGGTCGTTTGAAAGATCTTATGAACCGTCGTCTGATTCGTTTGGAAAATATGACAACATTAGTTCTCGATGAAGCTGACCGTATGCTTGACATGGGCTTCTTGCCTGATATTCGTTCCATCGTAAACGAAATGCCAGTCGACCGTCAGACGCTATTTTTTAGCGCCACAATTACCCCTGAAATTCAAGCGCTCGTTAACACCTTCCTGAAGGATCCTGTTACAATCTCGGTTCGCACCAGCGAGACGAACGAGCACATTGAACAGTCTGTCGTTGAAGCCCGCGACAAGATGCATAAAGTCGAACTTTTGACCGATATGCTCCGTGGTGATGACTACGAAAAAGTTCTTGTCTTTGGTGAAACTAAGTTCGGTGTACAGCGTTTGAGCGATCACCTGGACAATAGTGGTATTCCATCAGTTGCGATTCACGGCAACAAGAATCAATCACAACGTCAACGTGCTTTGAAGCAATTCAAAGATAATCGTGTCCGTGTCATGGTTGCAACTGATGTTGCGGCACGTGGTCTTGATATTCCAAATGTGTCACACGTTATTAACTTCGACACACCTCAAAACTACGAAGATTACATTCACCGGATTGGTCGTACTGGCCGCGCTGGTGCGAGTGGTAAGGCTCAGACCTTTATCGACATCCAGCGCTAGTCTCTGGTTAGGAAAAATAAAACATAGCTCTAGATTAGGGCTATGTTTTCGTTAACAGAGTAAGGTATAATGGTGTCATGACACAGATATCTCGCGTTGATGTGCAACATCTTGCACAGTTAAGTAGTTTGCAACTTACTGATAATGAAATAGACAATCTTCAAATCGATATTGGTAATATATTAGGGTACGTTGAACAGCTGTCGCAACTCGATACGTCTGGCATCGAGCCAACCTATCAAGTCACCGACCTTCAGAATGTATGGCGCGACGACGTGATTGATGACTACGGCATTGGCCGTGACGCCCTGTTGGCCCTTGCGCCCGCATCAGACAATAACCAAATAAAAGTTCCAAAGGTATTATAAATGACTCTCATTGCTGATTATATTGGCCGCAGCGCGCGTGACAACGTCTTGTCGGCGATTGCCAAAGCGAAAGACAACCAACAATACCACGCCCTACTGAGTCTTACTAATGAGCGGGCGCTGGAACGTGCCGACGCAGTTGACCGCGGCGAAATAACCGGCAAACTTGCGGGTGTCCCTTTTGTTGTTAAAGATAATTTTCTTGCTTTTGGTGCTCCCACGACCGCCGCAAGTAAGATGCTTGAGCAGTTTAACGCACCGCTTCAGGCAACGGCTGTTGAAAAACTTGAAGCCGAGGGCGCGATTTGTATTGGCAAGGCTAACCTTGATGCATTCGCGCACGGCGGAAGTACCGAAAATTCGGCTTATGGGCCTACAAAAAATGCTTTTGACCAGACTCGTGTCGCTGGTGGTAGTAGCGGTGGTTCGGCTGTGGTGACGGCTCTCGACATTGTACCCTTTGCTCTGGGA
>JAYTAD010000002.1:0-1056 GCA_043737705.1 Candidatus Saccharimonadota bacterium
GCAACAAGCATAGCTTCATATATGACGCTATGGAGGATGATTGGGCGGTAGCTATATTTGTATAGGTGGGTCTTGAATTTATCAGCATCTATATAAGGAGATGAGCGACCCGAGTTGCCTATGAGAGCATCTTGTATCTTTTTGGTATGATTGACGTTTAGTTTTGCGTTGTTCATGAAGGCGCCTCCCCCAAGGGTTGCGTAGTAGCATCTATCTTCAAAAGGATCATAGACAACCGCTACTATAGGCTTTCCTATGTCATTGAGCAATGATAAGGAGAATACGCATGTGGGTACGCCTAGTACGTAAGGCAGAGTTCCGTCGACAGGATCGCAGACCCATGTATGGGTCGATGACTTCGGAGATAGGCTTTCTTCTTCGCCTTTGACTGAATGATTAGGGAAGCGTTTAGTAACTTCCTTAATCACCATTTTATTTATATTCGTGTCGGTAGCAGTGAGAGGACTGCTGTCAGCCTTAAGCGATATACTTGGATTACTAAAATCTCTAAGAATTATTGTGCCCGCTTGTTTAGCGATACGTTTTGCAAAATTAAGTTCCTCTAGCATACACTACTCCCAATATGGCAAATTTAGATTTGAATCTGTCAGAAACTCATCTGTTTGTCGCCCGACACTAATATTTCTATGGAATTGTGAAACCCAAGTAGGATGATCCTTGTACCATTTAATTGTATCCACGATGCCGTCATTAATTGGAGTCTTTGCGCTCCATCCAGCATCTTTAAAGAGCTTTTGTGAACTTGAGACGAGATACTTGCCGCGTCCGTCATGACGTCGCGGCTCCATAATCTGAACGTTCGATGTAGGCAGTTGTTCTATCACTCTTTGGACGATTTCGTAGTTATCATGTTTTATGCCGGTCGAAAGATTATAAGTCTCGCCCGTGTGCGCAAAGTTAATAGCCTCTTCTAAAACTTCGCAGGCGTCATTTATAAATACAAAGTCGCGATTCGTACCTTTTTCAACTACAGCCTCTATGCCGGAAAGTATCTGTGAAATTACTCTTGGAAGAAGTCTATCTGGGGCTTGCCAA
>JAYTAD010000003.1:0-1086 GCA_043737705.1 Candidatus Saccharimonadota bacterium
AATGAGGAGCTCTACATGCAACTTCCACCGGGATTAGTTGTGAAAGACGGTAAGATAATCACTAATATGACTCCAACGAAGGAGCGTGTCATAGTGAAACTAAACAAGTCTGTTTACGGTCTTCGACAATCGGCATTTGAGTGGTATGACAACATTCATACGAAATTCGTCGATTACGGCCTTTCTCATACGAAATACGAAGCCGGCATCTATTTTATAGCAGCTAAGCAGCTCATCATCATGGTTTGGGTTGACGATATTAGCATAATAGGACCGCGCATCATCGTAGATGAATTCAAAGCCTTCTTACGAGGGCAATATGAGACAAAGGACCTCGGACCATTATCGGATTACCTAGGAATGAGAATAACTAGAGATCGCGATAAGCGGACAATTACGCTGGACCAGACAGCTTATATCGAAAAATTCCTCGCAAGGTTTGGAATGAGTGAATGCCATTCGGCGTATACCCCTATGTCAGAGCGTTATACTGAACTCGCAGAGTCGGCAAACGACGATAATGACTGGGCTAACAAGCTGAATTACCAAGAATGCATCGGTTCTTTGAACTATGCTGCAATATCCACTCGGCCTGACATCGCTTTTGCAACGGGATATCTGGGGCGGTTCGCCGCAAAACCTACCAAAAAACACCGCGACGCTGTGAATAGGGTATTCCGGTATCTGAAGCATACCAAAAATGCCAAATTTACGCTAGGTGGTATCAAAACTGACGTTACGCGTTCCATTGCTGATGTTCCGCGCTCCATTAATTTGGATGTCAAAATTGCTAACGAGACTTCAATTGTCGCCGGAAATGATATAGGTGAGAATGAGATCGTCGCCTTCGCTGACGCAAGTTTTGCGAATGAGAAGACGAAATCAACTACCGGTATTGTCATATATTTCCTTGGTTCTCCGGTATTATGGCGATCGATAAAGCAACGAATTACGGCGAAGTCCACTGCTGATGCAGAATTCACCGCTATCGCCATTACCGCAGATGAGACCTTATGGCTTCATCGTCTTGCTAACGATCTGCGCATCATGGAATACTATGGACCAGCGCTAATTTACAACGATAAC
>JAYTAD010000004.1:0-26145 GCA_043737705.1 Candidatus Saccharimonadota bacterium
CGCCGGCCTGGACGGTGTAGTCGATGGCACTGCCCGAGGCAAACGGGTGTCCGGCCGTAAAACCTGGGTCGGTAATGGATAATTTGTCCAGGAGAGGACCACCAAGACTTAACCTGACGACTTTGACAGGAGGAGTCCATGTTCCGACGTAGACGTAGCCCGTGTCCTGGGTCATGCAATAAGCCGTGTCCTCGCCAAGCGCCAATGTCTTGGTGGTGGTGGTCGTAAAATCTGACTTGGACAGCCGGACGACTTTGGCGGGTAAAGTGTCTGTGCCGACGTAGATGTAGTTGGTGTCCTGGGTCATGGAAAGAGCCGAGTCTTCGCCAAGCGCCAATGTCTTGGTGGTGGTGGTCGTAAAGTCTGACTTGGACAGCCGGACGACTTTGGCGGGTCCAGTCCCCGTTCCGACGTAGACGTAGTTGGTGTCCTCGGTCATGGAGTTGGCCTCGCTCTCACCAACCGCCAATGTCTTGGTGGTGGTCGTAAAGTCTGACTTGGACAGCCGGACGACTTTGGCGGGTAAAGTGCTTGTTCCGACGTAGACGTAGTCCGTATCTAGGGTCATAGATTTGGCATAGCTTTCGCCAGTCACCAGGGTCTTAGTTAACGAGGCTACGCTACTAAAATCCGTAGCATATACGCTGCTAAATGTGGCAAGCGTATCAATCTGGGTGTTATATTCAAGCGTATCTAAATTGGCGTCTGTACCGGTAAAATTTAAAGTCGGGGTGGTATCAGTGCCGGTACTGGCATCAAGTGGAGAGTTGAGCGCTACCGTGGGCGGAACGGGGGGGATGTCTAATAAGTAATAGCCAGAGCCGTCTTCCAGGAGATAACCACCAGAGCCGTCTTCCAGGAGATACTTATCGGCTGCCATTGTCTTATACTACTTTAGTCAAAGTTAGGGTAGTTCCTGTCATTATAGTGACGGCACTTGCTGCAACTTCGGAACGAAATAGTAACTGAAGTGTGCCTGAAGCCGTCACGATGACTATACCTTCAACAACCGCGAATTGGTCGGCATTTGCCGCATCAACACCTTGCATAGGACCAGACGCCACATTCGTAGCACGCTGTCCCTTGCCTTCCATCATCTGTGCCGTCAGTGTGGAAGCTTGATCGGCAATTCCAGTGGCAGCAGCGCCACCAGTTGTCAGAGTATACCAGGTGGAAACAAGCCGACTGACTGTGCCTGTATGGTGAAGAAACATTTCAATACCTGTCGTAGTCGCAGCCGAACGGAAACAAACCCAGTATTTCACCAGGTACGTACCTGCACCAACTGTCGTGTTTAGCGCTGTCACACTTGCGGGAGTTATTGTCGAATTAGGTTGGTCTGCTACAGCAGTCAGGAAAATATCCGCATTAACATACGTTCTTAACTGCAAGGCTGTTACTTTTTTTGATGTACCCGCTTGATTGACCGGTAGTTCGTCTGTACTTGCTACGGTAATTACTGCGGATAGAGCGCTTATTTTAGTATCTGCCATACTATGATTCCTTTACTCGTTTAGTTTCTATTAATATACATTTCACACTCTGACCGTGACTTATTGGCATTAGTTTGTATCAATCCACAGATCACCGGTGATTGGCGAGCCAGGGGCGGCTGTGCCGACGGTTATATTGGTATCACCAGTCGTGATAACTTTTCGTGTCGTCGATGTCGTCTGGGTAAAGAATAGTTTATTGGTCAAGAATTCAACCGCACCAGCTTCGGGTGCTGTCATCAAAGAACCTGATGTAAATTTTAGTGGCGCGCTACCAGCTGTGGTCGTACCCGGTTGAACCGTGATTGTTTTATGACCACCGTTAGGCGAAGCTGCCGTATAGTCCACGCTGCCATTGTAGTGCTCTTTGCCAAGATACTGATTAAGGTTATCCCCCCATATACCATCATCACTGTTTACTAAAGGCAGTCGTTGTAGCGCCATGGCCTGTTACGCCCCATACTTTCCGCTGCCAAAGCCCCGAACGACTTCTTTGGGCGAGTCAATGGCGGTAAGCTTACGATCATCAGTTTTTGCTAGGAGCGAAACAACTGTTTTTAAACCAACCAAACCAAGCAGCACCAGGCCGCTATATTGCAGAAATTCTTTACGATCCATCTCTTGATCGCGTATGGTTTGAAGTATATTTTTATTAATCACGCTCTCGTTTCGCTCCGTCACTATACAACTAGTCATAATAATCATAAGCCAGACCAAGTAATAAATCAAATTGCACCTATCGGATGAGTTCCCCTGCAATAATAGCCTTGTAAAATCACCCCATATTGCTTATATTTAAAGAGATTACATATTATAGGAAGAGGGAGTGTATGGGACTAGGGAAAATTGAAATAATTCTGTTAATTGCATTAGTAATTACTTTGCTGTTCGTTGGGGGTAAAAAACTTCCCGAACTAGCCCGTGGCGTTGGCCAATCTGTCAAAGAGATCAAAAAAGGCTTCCGCGAAGACGACGAAACCGACAAAAAAACTACTAAAAAATAAAAGAGGACGACGCAGTGAAACGACTCGCTCGACATTCGCGCCCCACGACGAAACTGTTTGACCATCTGCGCGAGTTGCAGATGCGTGTCATCGTATCGGCCGTAGCGTTAATGATTAGCGGTATTGCCGTCTACGCTTTTTACGAACCTTTACTCACCTTGCTACGCTCACCGCTCGGAGCGCCACTTTATTACAGCAGTCCAGCTGGTAGTTTTGCGTTTGTCATGAAAATCTGTTTCATGGGCGCACTGACCGTTACTATCCCGCTTATTATCTATAATTTAATTATGTTTGTCCGGCCCATCTTTGAGGAAAAACTGACCCTGGGACGTGTCTATGTAACGACGGCCCTGTCGGCAATACTGGCGATAGCGGGGGCTGTCTTTGGATTTGTCTTTATCATACCTGGTACGCTGCGCTTCTTTGCCGGCTTTCAGGTTGACGGGCTGAGCGCGCTTATCTCGGCCGACAGTTACCTCAGCTTTGTGACCAACGTCATCATTACTTTTGTACTGGTCTTCCAACTACCGCTTCTGATTGCCTTGATCGACAGTATCAAGCCGTTGCCACCAAAGAAACTACTGGGTATGGAAAAATGGGTCATTTTGGGTAGTCTGGTAATTAGTTTGTTGGTACCGTTCGCTTTTGATCTGACGACCAGTCTGCTGATAGCGCTACCTATCGTTGTGCTGTATAACTTGTCGATTATTATCGTGATATTGCAACATGCCAGTGCGGCTCGCAAGGTCCGTACCGCCGCTCGGGCGACCGCTCGGCCAGCGTTTATCCAACCATTGACGATTGCAGCCGATATATCGTTAAGCGACCTATCGCTAGAGAGCCTCGTCGACGAACTAGCCCACCTTGAACCAGCAACGCCAGTTCTAGCTACCGAACCACAACGGGCTGGCATCGATATTCGCCCACTGACCGCTCCCCCACAGGCAGTGGTATCGGCTGACTGGGTTCATCGCCTGGCAGAGCCAATTACTCTCGGCGCTCACGTTCGTTTAATCTCTGATATAAGTCGCCAGCCACGTACTAATCGCGCTTTAGCATAACCGTAAAAGCTTCAGACGGAATATCGACTTTACCGAAGCGCTTCATGCGCTTTTTACCTTTGGCCTGTTTGGCGAGGACTTTCTTTTTTCGTGAAACATCACCACCATATAAACCAGTCGTCACGTCTTTGCGGTAAGCCGACAAATCAGCTCGAGCGATAAACTTTCCGCCGATGGCAGCCTGCAAGGCAACTTGGAAGTTCTGGCGCGGAATCACGTCCTTTAACTTATCGACGACCATACGGCCTAAGTGCTGTGACTCGCTACGGTGGGCCATAACACTCAAGGCATCAACCATGCCGCCAGCCACATAAAAATCAACTCGGACTAAATCTTCGACGCGGTAGGTATCGAGTTCGTAATTGAATGACCCGTAACCGCTGGTGACCGACTTTAATTGGTCGTAAAAATCCGTCAGCAGATTGGCCAGCGGGGCTTCAAAACTAATCAATGCCCGTTCATCAATATAGCTCAGATTATTTTGCAAACCGCGTTTATTAATGATGAGCTGCAAGACTGCGCCGATGTAGGTTTGTGGCACGATAATTTCGCCTTTAATCCACGGTTCACGAATTTCTTTGATTCGACTGACGTCGGGTAGTTCACTGGCGCTTTTAATGTCGAGTTCATCGCCCGTCGTCAAGCTAACTTGATAATCGGTCGAAGGATTAGTCACGACCAAATCTAGATTATACTCGCGCTCCAATCGTTCACGAATAATGTCCATATGCAGTAAGCCCAAAAAACCGATGCGGACGCCAAAGCCAAGGACTGGCGAGTTCTCTGGCTCAAACTGTAAAGCCGAGTCACTGAGGCTCAATTTTTCGATGGCATCTTTTAAATCCTGGTAGTCGTCGTTGCTGACCGGAAAAAATCCAGCATAAACGAACGGCTTGACCAATTTATAGCCCGGCAGTTGCGAATCCGTATGAGCCCGTTTAGTCGTGACGGTATCGCCCACCCGTGCATCGCGCGTGGTGCGCAGGTTTGTCACGATATAGCCGATTTCGCCCGTCGCCAGGTCGCCGCCTGGCTTCATGGCGGGGCTCAGCGAACCAACCTCCAGGGCGAGACCGTGCGCTCCCGTGGCAATCATTTCAATCGTATCGCCCTTTTTGACCACGCCGTCAACCACCCGAACGTACAAAATTACCCCTCGGTAGTCATCATAATAACTGTCGAAAATAAGGGCACGCGTCGGCAATTCACTGTTACCGCGAGGCGACTCAATCCGGTCGACGACTTCGTCCAGAACGGCCTCAACCCCTTGCCCCGTCTTGGCACTTATCATCAAGATGTCCTCTGGTTTACAGCCCAACAAATTAATGACTTCGGCACTCACCCGTGGCACATCAGCCGCTGGCAAATCGATTTTATTAAGAACCGGGATAATCGTCAGGTCGGCAGCTAATGCCAGGTAAACATTCGCTAGCGTCTGCGCTTGTATGCCCTGGCTGGCATCAACCACTAAAATTGCACCTTCACAAGCTTGCAACGAGCGGCTGACTTCGTAACTAAAGTCGACGTGTCCTGGCGTGTCAATCAGGTTAAGGTCATAGTCTTTGTATTTCATCCGAACCGGTGCCAGTTTTATGGTGATGCCCTTTTCGCGCTCTAAATCCATGCTGTCGAGCAGCTGTGATTTCATATCACGCTTTTGCACCGTACCGGTCAGCTCAAGCATACGATCGGCCAGTGTCGACTTGCCATGATCGATATGAGCAATGATACAAAAATTACGAATATTGGCTTGATTCATAACCTTACTGCGCCCTAGAGAACAAGATTTTATTAACACGTGACAAAATCGGTTGAACTTCCTGTAGCTTAAAAATATAGCAGAAAAAGAAGTAAGCCGCACCACTAATCAGGACAATGAGTGCAAACTTTGGGAAGCTGGCGAGGAAGCTTTGATCGCTAGCGCTAAGCGGCAGCAACACCACAGTACCATACGTAACCGCTGACATAAGCCCGGTGGCACTCACCATGCGGGCAACTCCATGAACGAATACTTTGTCGAATAAGCCATTGATACGTTTAGACATGACGACAAATAGGATAAAAACTTCAAGCGCCGAGGCAATCGCGGTCGCCCAGGCCAAACCATAGACAGCCAAGTTAAGACCGAAGGTAAACCACACGGCCAAACCGATATTAAGGCTGATGGTAAACAGTGAAATATAGAGTGGCGTTTTTGTGTCTTGTTGAGCGTAAAAGCTGCGTGCCGAAATGTGATAAATCGAACGAAATAAAATAGCGATAGCCAAAATTCCTAAAGTACTAGCCATCAAGGTGTCACCACCATTTTTTATAAAGTTGACCAGATAGCCACGACCAAAGAACGTAATCACCGTCACAGGTAGCGCCAGCCAAATAATCACTCGAAGAACTGACTGCAATTCACTTTTAAAAAGATCTGGACGGCCTTGACCGAGTCGCTCAGCCATTTTTGGAAAGGCGGCCGTACTAATCGCAACACCGATGAGATTAATTGGCACGAATGATAAAGTCGTCGCTTGTTGATAGGCACGGACGCTACCGGCAACCATGCGCGAGGCCAAGTTTGTTTCGACGATGCTACTAACGTAATCAATTCCTTGGTCCAACGAACGGGCAGGAAGGAGTCCCAGTACCTTACGAAAGCCTTTGTTCTTCCAGTAGATTTTAAAGCGATAATCAAAGCCCATACCGAACAAGCCGATGCTACTCACCAGCAATTGGAGGATTGCCCCCAAGACGACACCGAGGGCAACGCCCATGATGCCGCCCTCAAATGCCTGCCAACCAAAAATAGTAATCCCATTAGTAAAGAAGAGGGTGCCGATAAGAATACCGATATTATAAACGGTGGGAGCCAACGCAAAGAACGTGAACCTGCCAACCGCCTGCTGCATACTGGCAATGACTGTGGCGACGGCGAACAAAAACGGATTAATCGCAATTACCCGCATCATACTCACCGCCAAGGCCCGACTGGCCTCGTCAAGTCCTGGACCAACTACAAACTGAACGAGCGGCTCGGCAAAAATCATAATTAAGATACTTGCCGCCAGCGTAACGAGTGCCAATAAATTAACGAGGCTTGTCGAAAGCTCCCAGGCAGACTTTTTGTTACCCGCTGCCAGGCGCTGGTTGAACACAGGGATAAATGTCACACTTAGCGCCCCCGACACCAAAATAAAGAACATAAAATCAGGAATCGTAAACGCTACCGTATAGGCATCAATACCTGTTGGATAAGTATCGTAATACAGACCATTAAGTTGACGGTCGCGAATCAGACCAAGCACGCTTGAAAGCAACGTCGAACCAGCTAGCAATGCTGCTGCTAGCTGGAGTGGGAGCTTTTTGTTAGCTCGTTCTACGGTACTGTGAATGCGACCCATGAGGTATTTACGCCTTGCCTAGTAGAGCTTGGCCTCCTTTGGTAATACCGCATCTTTAAGGATTGCAATAACTCGATCTTCTTCAAGAGTTTCCTCTTCAAGGAGAGCGCCGACAAGCTTATCAAGACTGACGCGGTTATGGCTAATGACAGCTTCTGCGCGACGTGCAGCTTCCTGGATAAGTTCGGCGACTTCTACATCAATCAACTTGGCAGTATCGTCACTATACGGACGTTCATGAGTTATTTTATCAAAGACCATACCACCGCTCTCGTCGTGAAACACTTGATCGCGAAGTTTTGTCCCCATACCTTGTTCAATAATCATATCACGAGCAATTTCGGTTGCTTTGCGGAGGTCAGATCCGGCCCCTGTCGTAATACGGTCTGCACCATAAACAATTTTCTCGGCAATACGTCCACCGAGGGCACGGGCCAGGACGTCCTTGAACTCAATGATACTAGTGTAACTTTTATCTTCTGGTGGCAAGAACCAGGTGACACCACCCGTTCCGCCGCGGGGAATAATCGTCACCTTGTGAACGGGGTCGCTGTCTGGCAGAACGTGTCCTACGATAGCGTGACCAGCCTCGTGGTAGGCAGTTAGTTCCTTTTCTTTGTCGCTCATAACTTTCGTCTTACGCTCTGGCCCAATGGCAACTTTTTCGAACGCTTCGGTCAAATCGGCGTTACTAATCTTTTTAGCATTACGACGAGCTGCTACGATAGCCGCTTCGTTCGCCATGTTAGCCAAGTCGGCGCCTGATGAACCGGCAGTTTTAGCGGCAAGTGTACCAATATTTAGCGTGGCGTCAACTGGTTTGTTTTTGAAGTGAACCTTAAGGATGGCTTCGCGGTCTCGGCGCTCTGGCAGCATAATATTGGTTCGTCGGTCAAAACGGCCCGGACGAAGGAGCGCAGGGTCAAGAACGTCAGCCCGGTTGGTGGCTGCCAAAACAATCACATTCGCACCCGTTTCGAAACCGTCCATCTCAACTAATATCTGGTTAAGTGTTTGCTCACGTTCATCGTGACCACCGCCCATGCCGCTACCGCGTTTGCGGCCGACTGCATCAATCTCGTCAATAAAGATAATTGCTGGGGCGTTCTTTTTGGCTTTGATGAAAAGGTCACGAACGCGACTGGCACCAACTCCCACAAACATCTCGACAAATTCAGAACCAGAAATCGAGAAAAAGGGCACGTTAGCTTCGCCTGCCACAGCGCGAGCTAGGAGTGTTTTACCTGTACCAGGGTTACCGACAAGCAGAACTCCTGTTGGAATCTTGGCGCCGAGCGCTTCGTATTTTTTAGGGTGTTTTAGAAAATCAACTACTTCTTCAAGGTCTTGCTTGGCGGCGTCATTACCAGCAATATCACTAAAATTAACCTTTTCTTTGTCGTTGCCGTAGAGTTTAGCTTTTGATTTGCCAAAGCCCATCGCCTGGTTATTTTGACCCTGAGCCTGACGCATCATGAACATAAAAAATGCGGCAATTAAGATAACGGGGATAATGATAATCGCTAGATTCCACAGTGTATCAGTCGTGGTTGATGGCTTATCAATCTGGATTTCTACAGGCGCATCTTTGTTAAGACCTTGCTCTTGAATACTGCTTACTTGCTTGGTCGACTTTTCCGTAGGAGTGTCGCTGCCCTTTGGCGTTACCTTTATTTCATTACCTTCAATAACAATCTTTTTAATCTCGCCGTCATTGGCGCGCTTGATCAAATCAGAAATCGGCACCACTTTCAAGTCCTCGCGAGGGGACGTAATAGCAACAACGGCTAGGATGCCAAATACTAAAATTGCCCAGAACAAACCGAGACGAATAAAGTTATTCGTTTTCTTATTGGGAGTGGGGGGTTTAATTGCCATGTAAAATTATCATTCCTTCCAGACTATGAGTTCAGCAGTGTCTACTTACCTTTATTTTATCAGTTCAACCTCAAAATTACGAGAGGTGAACCGAAACCGTACACCACCCCCAGCCTGATAGACAGTACCGGGTCGGGCTGTCTTGATTGCCAAAAGAGCTCGATCAAGTTGCGGTCTCGTCAAACGAGCGTGCGTTCCACGGCGCAAACACTCCATGGCCGTGGCATCGTCGAGGTGTGTGAAGAAATAGCGACTATAGTTCGGACCAGCCCCCACCACTCTATAAACTTCCTCGTCAATCTGTTGCTTCAAGCCGATTTGCTGGACGCGCAAACTAAGCAGTTGTTGATTACTCTCGGCGGACAGCTCACCCATCTTGCGGCGAATGCGATTGCGCAGGTAGGCATCACTGGCATTAGTACTGTCTTCTTGCCAAGCAAGTTGACGAGTGGAAGCGTACGCAATAATATCTTGTTTGGACAGGTGCAGCAATGGACGAATAATGTCCGAGTCAAGCACCGCCAAGCCTCGCCAACCGGTTCCTCGAACCAGGTTAATGGCAATTGTCTCGATGCTATCATCAGCGTGGTGGGCGGTCACCAAATTGGCTGCATGCCGCGTGGCAACAGCTCGCAAAAACCTATACCGCCTGGTCCGCGCCAGCTCTTCGCTGGTGAGCGCGCCAAGCTCTTCGCGCTGGGTTTCAAATAATAGTCCGTATTTTTTGGCTAATTCGGCAACAAAAACCATATCCTGAGCCGAATCGGCTCGAATTCCATGATCAAAATGAGCCACAATCAACTCGTACTTGCCAGTTTTTGAAAGTTCCGCCTGACGGACCAACATATCCAATAAAACGACCGAATCAACTCCCCCACTGACCGCTAAAACGTAGCGGCCTGGCACCAACAGAGGGATTATTTTGTTCATATTTTTAGTATACCTTACGCACCCGGTGGAGGAGTTTCGTCGCAGTCAGTAATATTCGATATAACATAAGAGTGTTTATAGTAGTCTTGGTTAATGCTATAGCTAGTACCGTTTGCTCCACCGATCACATTGGCATTGCAGCTATAAAACTGTGTCGAAGTTGATGTTTGAAATGATCGAAAACCAAGACGCCTGTAAAGCGGAGGCTCAGCCTGAGGAGCTGCGAGCATATTCCAGGCTGATAACACATATTGCTCCCCGTTACTGGCATACAAATAACAGCCGGGATTGCCGTCGACACCCGCTGATGAGCCGGTATTAGGAAAGCTCTGTGGCAATGATGTCATTCCAGGTACCCAATCGGTCTGCGCCGAGCCGTTGAAGCAATTAGCGTCCGTCCGTACATCAACCGTCTTCCAGTTGGAGGCAGGGTTGTTTGTGGTTGCCGGATACGTACCACCATTTCGGATAGCGTAAGACTCCAGTTTTGCCTCAACCGCCTTTATGTCATCTTGACGTCGCAGATTTTGTGCCCGAAGTTGGACACCGTTATACGACACTACGCCGACACCAACTAAAATTCCAATTACGATAATGGCGATAAGCAGTTCAACAATCGTAAAGCCAGGTCGACGTTTTTGGTCTGCTCGCAGTGATTTTGTCATAAAGTAGTACCCATGCCCTTTTTGATTATGCCTACGGCTAGTTTAGCATATTACAGATAGCGAGTACTGCCAAACGGAATCTTTTGCCGTATAAAATTGCCGGTGCCTAGCGTGTCAGCCGAATGTAGCGTTCGCTCACCGTAGCGCTGGTTAATTGTGTCGAGGGCCTCAACTAATTGATGCTCACGGGCCAGCACGTCGCCGAACAGGCTCATCTGTGGTTCGTTATCGTCGGATAATCCATAGCAGTGTATGCCAATTTCACGCAAAGCGTTCGGCGCCTGCAAAAAAAGCTGTTCGGCCAAACCATAAATTGCCTTGTCGCTATAAAAAGGTAGTTGGCACAGACGGCTAGCGTGCCAGTAGTAGCGCTCGGCCGTTTTGGCATAAACATAGACCCCTCGCGCAACTTTATCCTGGGCGCGCAGGCGCGACCCGACTGATTCACATAAATGATGCAGCCGTTGCATAATCTGCTGCCGGGTGAGGTCGCGGCTGTCTAGGACGTATTGTCGGCCGACTCGTTTCATGTCGAACACCCGGTCATCAACTTCGTATCCCCGAAGGCGCTGATGCCATTGCAACCCTACAATGCTTTTAAAGACAATTTTTTGCAAGGTCACCTGGTCACTATCAAGAAACTGCAGCGGCGTATAAATGCCTACTCCGTTTAGTCTGGCTTGGTTATGCTCGGCAATTCCGGTCAGGTCGGTAAGTTTGAGGCCTGCCAATGTCGTGCGCAGATTCGTGTGGTTAATCTCGTCCAAACCATCGGGTTTATGCAAGCCGGCGGCTGTTTTTGCCAGAAAACGATTCGTTCCAATTCCCACATTGCACCGCATAGCCCGCCCCACTTCGTCTTTCAGGCGGTGCTTAATCTCGTGACCAATATCAATCATGGGGCGCTTTTCAATGAGAGGATGAAAGTCTATCACTCCCTCGTCGATGCTTTTCATCACCGTATGAGGTGAATAATCGTTTAATATTGCCATCAATTTTTTGTAGACAAAGCGGTACTTCACCGGGTCACTCTCCACCGCAATCAGTCCTGGCGCCAAGCGGGCCGCTTCCTTAAATTTCATTCCCACTTTCACACCCATAGCTTTAGCCTCGTAGCTGGCGGTCACAATGGCCGTATGTTCGGTGCGACGATTAATAACCGCGACTGGCCGTCCGCGCAGCATTGGCCGAGCTTGTTGCTCGATAGTAGCAAAAGCTGAATTAAGGTCAACGTGCATGACTAGTGGAGTTTCTGGGTTGTAATCCTCACGCATAATGATCGCCTTCAAATGTCAGGTGCCAGGTCAGCCGTTCGCTGTCAAACTGTAGCCGATAGTCAGCCGCGCCATCGGTGACGTCAAACATATGAAGCGTCCGCTTGCCTTTGACGCTCGGATGGCGCAGCCCGATTTCGGTGACGGTTATTTCGCGGCCATTATTGCGGCGAAACTTGAGTGGCCGACAAGGGTTTAGGCCTTCGCTAAACGTGGCTATAACGTCAATTCGTTCATTCAAATAAAGTTCGTCATTCATATCAAAAATCCTCAAAAGTTAGTTTGAGAAACGTTTTTGATTGTATCGCCCGTTCTTCTTGTCCGTCTCTAACTAGAAGCCCGAAGACGATGAATAATCCGTTCGCAAGGGACGCTTTGCCTAATTTGACAGGCCAGTGTGTATCGCGGGGAAGTACTTTTATTATACCATTTATCCTAAGCCCTTTAATAGCCGTGGTGGTCCCTAGAAAACTAAGGCTCTTTTTGTTACAATCAAGCAAGCACATATGGCAGCGTAGCTCAGTTGGTTAGAGCGCGAGACTCATAAGCTCGAGGTCACAGGTTCAATTCCTGTCGCTGCTACCAAAATAAATTCCTCATCGTAAGATGGGGTATTTATTTTGGTAATCGCTCCGGATTGAGCCTGTGACTCGCCAGGAACTAGCGATAAGTCACAGGGTCGCGTAGCGAACTCTTTTAGCCCCTAGCTCTATATCGCTTTACTAGCATTACAGTTCCCGCAATAGCCGCTAAACCAACACCCGCAATAATCGCCAAGACGACGGGAGATAGACCGGCCGCGGTCTTGTCCGGAGTACCTTCTGTATTGGGTGCATCAGGTATGGTGTCATTGGTAATCGTTGTCGGTGCAGTATTTACCGCTACCGCATCGTCGCTATTTACTGGTGACGTCTCGCCTGTCGTCGTTGACGGGCTACCGTTTCCAGTTGGTACTTTAACAGTATTTGCCACATCCCCTACTGGCGTCTGGCCTGTGGGCGTGGATGGACTACTACCAGCGGGTACTATGACTGTATACGGACCAAACGTGACTATTTCTTGAGTGACTGGGTCGGTTACTAGGACGGTGACGGTATGAGTACCGGCCGGTATGTCTTTGGGAAGCGTACAACTCCAGTTGCCTGGTGTATCTGCAGTCGTCGTACACGTAATCGGGTCCGAGTTAACGGTCACGTTGACTCCGGCACTAGAGAAAGCAGCGCCTGAGAAAGTGGGATTAGACGTGATAGTCGAGCCGTCGGCAAGTTGGGCACCATTCAGGCTGAAGGTCAGAGGTTCTCGGGTACTAATATAAATCGAGGCACTGTACGCAGCAGCCGCTAATTGGCTACCGTCGGCATTAGAGGCGATAGACCGCCAGTCATATAAACCCCCGCTAGTTCGTTGGGTCCAAGTAGTACCCGAATTGGGCGAGGTGTAGATATAGCCATTAGCCTCGACGGCTGCCAGCTTCATGCCGTCAGCGCTGGAGGTAATCGATTGCCAGTTACGCAACCCGGCGCTCGTTTGCTGAGTCCAGGTGGCGCCGCCGTCGGGCGAGGTGTAGATATAGGTAGTATATGTCGCTGCTGCCAGCTTCATGCCGTCAGCGCTGGAGGTAATCGATTGCCAGTTACGCAACCCGGCGCTCGTTTGCTGAGTCCAGGTGGCGCCGCCGTCATTAGAGGTGTGTATGTAGTTATCGGAAGCCACTGCTAGCTTCGTTCCGTCGGCGCTATAGTTGATAGATCGCAAGGTACTCGTGCCAGGACGAGCTCGCTGAGTCCAAGTGGCGCCGCTATTGGTCGAGGTGTAGATTCCGCTAGAGTAAGCCGCGACCACCTTCATTCCGTCGGCGCTCGAAGTGATAGACTTCCAGTATCGCGAGCCTAGAGCAGTTTGTTCGGTCCAGCCGACACCAGAGTTAGTCGACGTATAAACGTAACCATCGTCCTCAACGGCTGCCACCTTCGTACCGTCGGCGTTCGAGGTGATGGATTGCCATCTACGTGAGCCGACAACGGTTTGTTCAGTCCAGGTGGCGCCGCTATTAACCGAGGTGTAGATGGAACCACCACTTTCAAGAGCCACCACCTTCGTTCCGTCGGCGCTGGAGGTGATAAATTGCCAGTATTTTGAGTCTATAGCGGTTTGCTCGGCCCAACTAGCGCCAGAGTCGGTTGAGGTCCAGATGTTGCCATAGCTTGGGAGGGCCGTCAACTTTGTACCATCGGCGCTAGAGGCAACATAAGACCAATACTGTAAACCGGCGCTCGTACGTTGCGTCCAGGTAGCGCCGCTGTCGGTCGAGGTTGAAACGTAGGATCCGCCATTACTATCAGCTGCCGCCAGATTGGTGCCGTCGGCACTGGACGTGATGGATCTCCAGACGCCTATGCCGGCGCTCGTACGCTGCGTCCAGGTAGCGCCGCTGTCGGTCGAGGTGTAGATATAGCCAACAGTCACTAAGCCATCGCCCGTCGCCAGCTTGGTACCGTCACCACTTGAAGTAATGGAATTCCAGCCACGCGACCCAGCGCTCGTACGCTGCGTCCAGGTAGCGCCGCTGTCGGTCGAGGTGTAGATATAGCCAGCCCCTGTGCCGCTATCGATTGCTGCTAGCTTAGTACCATCGGCGCTGGAGACGATGGATTGCCAATTGCCACTTAAGCCGACGTTAGTTTTTTCGGTCCAGGTGACGCCATAATTAGTCGAGATATAGATAGAAGTGCTGTCGTACGGAACCCCCACTAGTTTGCTGCCGTCAGCGCTAGATGCGATAGAACGCCATCCACGCACACCGAAGTTAGTATGTTCGGTCCAGGTTACGCCGGAGTCAGGCGAGGTATAAACATAACCGCCACCTACAACCGCAGCTAGTTTGGTTCCATCAGCACTGGACGTGATGGAGTTCCAGCTCATTCGATCTCCGGTGATTCCACTTGACCATGTATAATCACCTGGTGTCGCCTGAGCGCGCAAGGTAAGAATAACTCCGATACTGCTGGCTGCTAATAAAAATGAGATAAGTACAAGCGCTCCACGGTGCAGACGCTGCATTAATTGACGACGATAAATTACGTGCATGTTTGTGTGCTCCAACTCTATTTAGGTACCCTCAAGTTCACCTTGTTACAGCCCAGTTTATAGCGCGCAAGCATAAGTGTCAATCTCGGCTGTGTCGCAGCTACCGGTACGTTGATTCAGCCCCCTTCATTGCTGTATTATTATAAGATGGCAAAGTCACCCGATGAAGCACGCGATAACCACATTTCTCCGCTTGAGACAGACTCTGACCAAGCTGAGTTAGAGGCGACCAATGATCCAATCGAGGCATTACTTTCACAACTAGACTTTCATGTAACTGCAGAATTAGACGAAGCCAGACAAGCAGTCTTGGCGGCCCTTAGCGAGCAAACCACTGATCCATCACGCCGCCAAGCTGCCTGGAATGAGTATGCGATAATTAGCGAACAGATTGTCGACAATCTTGAAATAACACCCCAAGACATTGACGGACGTGCGAAAATCCAGCTCGCCTTTCTTATTCACGAAGCGCTTATTTTTCGTGAAGCTCAACAAATACCTCGCTACATAGAGGAGTTAGATTACGCCGAAACATACGCCGACGCTAAAGGGTTTTATGATGTCGCTTCATCACTTGAACATCAACTAGATGTTGCTACCAGTGCCTCACCGCTATCGCCCGAAAGCCTTTTAGCAAAGCTGAAGGGCGAAATTAGCGAAATGGATCGTGTGCGCCTGAGAGATTTGTCAGAAGCCGGAGCTAACCTCGAAGATTTAACCGATGCCGCTGGCGTTGTACTTCAAAACAATCAAGCTGACCCCGAAGAAATTTTCGATCAGCTGGGCATAGTACCCCCGCAGACGTAAGGTTTATTTTTACCAGCTAAGGTGTAGGTGGTGACTGTACTGCCGTGGGATAGTTGTAGCTATTGGCAGTTGTGTTGTTACCGAACTGACCAAATTCGTTTCGACCCCAACAGTATGCATTGCTATCAGAAGAGATGGCGCAGGTTTGGGAGTCAGCGCTCGAAGCAGTTACGAGCGTTTTACCGTTAAGGACGCCACTGGTGTCGACGGCCACAGGAACATTTCTATTGATTGTTGCGTTGTTGCCGAGATGGCCGTAATAACCAGCCCCCCAACAATAAGCCTTACCTTCGGAAGAGATGGCGCAGACATGTTGGTTGTTTGTTCCAGGATATATTTTCACCAGCGTCTTGCCGCTCAGCACGCCACTGGTAACAACGGCTACAGGAGGGAAGTCACCGGTCAGGCTTGAACCGTTACCGAGTTGACCATAGTTACCGTTACCCCAACAATATGCCTGGCCGCCGGTAGCGATGGCACAGATATTCGAAATAGCGACAATTGACTTGCCGCTCAGAGCACCAGTGTTTGCCCGGGTAGAGGGCGCGCCATTCCCCCAATAGTAGGCGGTACCATCGGAAGCGATGCCGCTGTCAATCGTAATAGTTGCCAGTGTTTTACCGCTCAGCACGCCACTGGTGGTAATGGCCACGGGCACAAAACTATCGGTGGTTGTACCATTTCCAAGTTGGCCGAAGGCGTTCCATCCCCAGCAATAGGCTTTGCCGTCAGAATCGAGGGCGCAACTGTTTCCCATACCGGCCACAATAGCGACCAATGTCTTGCCATTCAATGCGCCGCTAGTGTTGACCGCCACGGGAATAGAGCTATAGGCGGTTGAATTGTTACCGAGCTCACCTGAGCCGTTAGACCCCCAACAATAGGCTTTGCCAGTGGAATCGACGGCGCAGGCGTGAGAGTCACCCATCGTAATAGCGACCAGCGTCTTGCCGTTCAGCACGCCACTGGTAACGACGGGCACGGGTATCAAGCTACTAGCCGTTGTGTTAATGCCGAGCTGACCAGCGTCATTACCTCCCCAACAGTAGGGTTTGCCATCGGTAGTAATAGCACAGGTAGAGAATCGGCTAGTCTCAATTTTGGCCCAACCAAACGTCGCTGATGCCGCTGATGCCGCCGCCGAAGCTACAATTACCGAACAGGCCCCAGGGGCTGACTCCCTGGTAGCGGCAGCGGCCAGCGTTTTATAGGTGGCTGCGCCAGGATTATAAGCGCGAATACAATAATCGGTGCCGTTAGTCATAGCATCAATCACGTTGCCAGGACTGGGCGTAAAATTCAGGCTACTATCGATACCGTTGCCCGAATACCAGTCCTTGCCAGGAACGTTATTGAGCAGGGCGTATTGAGACTCAAGAAAGCCCAGGCCATGAAGATCGGTCAAAACAGTTTTGTCGCGAACCTGTCGTTGTACGCCGTTATAGGCCACGACACTAATCGCCGCCAAGATACCAATTACAACTATAACAACCAGAAGTTCGACAATCGTGAAACCATTTAAGCTTTTTTTCATGGTTGTATTTTATCACACGTGGCTGATTGTAGAAAAATGAAACACTGCCAAAAGCTTAAGCACCTCTTCGATACAAAGGAGTATAATGGAAGTATTATAGAGGGAGGTGCGCGTATGATTAAACTACCGACGGAAACCGAAATAGAAACTTTACAAGCTTTTCAAAAACCCCATTGCCTCAGTATATACGCCCCGTATATCGCCCCGACTTCGGCCAACAATCCCAATCGTATTCAACTTAAGAATTTATTAAAAGAGGCGCGCCAACTGCTGTCAGCCGAGAAGTTAAGCGCCCGGGAAATTGCCGCCACGCTTGAGCCAGTCGAAAAACTGATTGACGGCGAAGAGTTTCGAACCAACCACGGACATAGCCTGGCGCTTTTTATCCACCACGACTTTTTTGTCTATTACCGCCTGCCTGCCGAAAAAACGGCACCGTCTGTTCGCATCGACAATGGCTTTAACGTCCAGCCAATCATAGAGCTAATAAACACCAACCCAGCCTACTATGTACTACTACTGAACCACAACAATGTTCAACTTTTAAAAGGTGACTGCTATCATATTGAACCGTTTCAGCTATCCGGCCTTCCTACCAACATGGAGAAAGAGCTAAATATTGACGAGCAGCCGAATGAGCTTCAAACTCATACCGTGGCCGCAGCTAGTCGAGGAAAGGGCTCGGAAGGATTTCATGGACAATACGAGGAATCGCAAGTCGACAAGGACATGCTTACCCAGTTCTTTCGAAGGATTGACCACAAACTGCATAGTACCCTTAAAGATTCAAAAACGCCGCTTATTATTGCCGGCGTTGACTACCTGCTGCCTTTGTACCGCCAAGTGAGCACCTATCCCCACCTATTAGCTGATGAGATACGCGGTAGCCTCGAACATGCGACGCTTGACGTTGTGCACGAACAAGCCTGCCAGCTTGTCACGCGTACCCCGGCCACAATTAATAACTAAGAATCAGCGTCTTCTTCAGACAAAGCGGCTTCGCGACGGGCGATAAAGCCTATCAGCTCGGTCGTATCGCGTTGGCGGTCCCAACTGAACAGTTGCAAGACATCGCTTTTGGTGACAGGTTCGATATTTCCTTCAAACGTTTCCATTATTTTTGCTTTCTTTTTGTTTTATTGTTTGGTGATACTATTTAAGCATAAATGTTATAATAATGCAATACCTTTTATGGTTATCTTTTGACTTGACCGCCCCGGTTATGCTATAAAGTAGCTAGAGGTTAAAAAAATAAACATATGAATATCGCCAGCTCCCTCGCCATCATTGCCCTTGCTGCCCTGATACACGCCAGTTTTCAATTGAGCGTCAGCGTTTTAACGTTACTAGGCGGTCATGCCATTGGCGCGAAACAGTCGCAGGCAAAAGTGCTGCGTTTGATAACTTCATTTGTATTTGGCGTCGGTGTTATGACTGTTTTGCTACTGTCGTTCGTCTCGCTCGTGTTACAAAATATATTCGGTAGCCAGACGCCGCAAATTGTCTGGGCTATCGGCTGCGGTTTACTACTTGGTGTCGGCATAGCCGTTTGGCTGTTTTATTATCGGCGGACTAAAGGCACTTCGTTGTGGATCCCCCGTCCGATTGCCAGCTACCTGCACGAGCGCACTAAAGCGACCGGGCGAAGCGTAGAAGCCTTTAGCCTTGGCTTGACGAGCGTGCTTGGTGAGCTAATTTTTGTCATCGCCCCCCTTGCTATCAGCGCTTTAGTACTGATTCAACTCGCACCAGTCTGGCAACTGGTCGGTATCGCGACCTATTCGGTCATTTCCCTTTTATCGCTGACGATTGTGTGGGTGTTAATTGGCAGCGGACACAAGCTCAGTCATATCCAAGAATGGCGCGAAGCAAACAAATATTTCTTGCAATTTGCCGCCGGCAGTGGCCTGGTCATCCTTGGCTTTTACGTCTATGTTGCCGAGGTGCTCGGTAGCACAGTTGGAGGAGTCTAAGGGTGGGCCTTGCAATTGATATTATTAAACGAAGTGGACAACGGCCCAGCGAAAATTTCTCTCGCGAGAAGTTACATGCAAGCATTTTGGCCGCTTGCTTGAGTGTTCGAACTCCAGTTGGTCAGGCCGAGTCAATCGCGCACGCTGTGTCGGGCAGTGTTATTTCATGGTTAGAGACCAAACCCGAGGTAACCAGTCACGATGTACGACGTATCGCCGTCAAACATCTGCGTACCCACCATCCTGATGCGGCATATATTTACGAACAGCATCGTCTAACGATTTAATAGGAGAACTACCATGGCACATAAAAATACATTCGACTATGACCTGATTGTTATCGGCAGCGGTGCTGGTGGTAGTGCAGCGGCAACAATTGCCGTCCGAGCCGGCAAACGGGTTGCCGTTATCGAGGCTGACACTTTTGGTGGCGACTCGCCAAACTGGGGCGATGTACCAACAAAAGCTCTTTTGCATGCCGCTCAGCTGTTTGACGAGGCTCGTCACGGTGCCCGCTTTGGACTGCGTTCGTCGACTCTTGGCTATAACTACCCATCGATTCGCGCCTGGAAAGACCTGGCGGTACAACGAACAGGTGCGGGCGGTAACCGCAGATACTACGAAAACCAGGGCATTAGTGCCTTTCATGGAGTCGCCCACTTTCTGTCACCCAACGAAATTAGCGTTAATCGAAGACACCTATCAGCCAGTAAGTTTTTGATTGCCACTGGGTCGCAGTGGACTATCCCGGATATCCAAGGGCTTGATACAATCACCTACCTGACGCCACGCACCATTCTGGAATCAATCCGGCCACCAAAAAGTCTCTTGATTATTGGCGGCGGCGACATTGGCGTCGAGATTGCCCAGTTGATGGCAATTTTTGGCACCAAAGTCTATATTGCCGAACGAGCTAGTCGCCTGTTGCCACACCAGGACGCCGAAGTTGGTGCACTGATGGAGCGCGTTTTGCATGAACAAAAGGGAGTCACGACTTTAACCCAAACCCGAGTTCTGTCGGTCGTAAAAGACGGGCTGGGCAAGCGGGTGACAATCTCTCGCGGAGGAGTCGAAAAATCAATTCGGGTCGATGAGATTTTAATCGCCGTTGGTCGCATTCCTAATGTCGACTTGGGCCTCGAAAACGCTACGGTCATATACACACCTAAAGGCATCGAGGTCAACGAGTATCTGCAAACAAGTGCCAGGCACATCTTTGCAGCCGGTGACGTGCTGGGACGCGACAGCTACACCCACACAGCATTACTTGAAAGCCGTATCGTCGCTAATAATATCTTACATAAAACAAAAGCCGCTCCAGACTATACCGCGACGCCGAGTGTTGTATTCACCTATCCTGGCATTGCTCATGTCGGGCTGAGCGAAGACGACTGCGTAAAGCGCGACCTGGCAATAAACAAGGCGATTGCGCCCCTCAACAGTATCGCCCGAAGTAATACATCGGACTTTCGTGACGGCTTCGTCAAAATTATCGCTGACAAAAAAGGTATCGTGTTAGGCGCAACGATTGTCGCCCCCCACGCCAGCGAAATGATTCACGAACTGGCTTTGGCCGTGAAGTACAAACTAACAGCCGATGACCTTGCCCAAACCCCCCATGCCTTTTTAAGCTGGAGCGAGGCGATACGGGTGGCCGCGAGTAAGTTAAGTTAGGCAGTTCTTGGGGGCAGGATTATTAGCCTGACGCGAGAGTTTATTTAAGCTGGCGCTAGTCCGCTTGCCTACCAAATTCGGCGCTGCTGGATACTCGCTGATCCCATAACTTTGATCCATGCCATAGCTTTGAGCTACGCGACAATGAACCCCTTTGACGAATATATTGAACGAGATAACTAACCTGGTCAGGTAAAAGGCCGTGTGAAGGATGGTTATGAAACTTATACGTACCGATAGGGCCAATTTCTTCATTCAGAACAGGATTATTTGTTATTTCTTTAATTGCGACCTTCACCAACGAAAGGGTAATGTCATTAAACTTTTTCGCAACCTCTTGTTTACTCATCACGTCTTCGGGGGCTTCAGGCGCGTATGCCGTTGTATGCTGTTCAATATATTCCTGAATCAGGCCAAATTGATACGGTGAGCATGCCTTGGCTACGGTATAAGAGTTAATCTCCCCAAGCTCATCTGCAAGTGCTTCAATCGCACCTAAAACATAGTTCGAATTGCCAAGTTTTAACTCCTTACGAATACTATTAATAGTATGGTAGCCTTCGGGCATAGGCCCGACATAACCATTATTTTCTTTAAGATATTGGTCAATGAGCCCGACTTGGGCAGGTGAATAATATTTTGTGGGTTGTCTACTAGATTTATATTCTTTAACTTCGCCGAGCCTATCACCAATTTCATCAATAGCATTATAAATTCTATCCCTATTTACGCCCAACTTTTTATGTATTCCATAGACATGGAGGTATCCTTCGGGTGCTTTTTCAATTACCTTTAGGTAATTTGCTGTATCGGCTGCTGGTACTCCTTGGTCACCTAGCGAAGGTTCTTCAACACCTCCTTCCATAGCTTCCTTCAAGTTACTAATAAAGTATCTTGAGTAGACGATGCGCCTGCCGACTTCTGGAGTTTTTTCAATAAGGTCGTTCAAATCTGTTTTTGTGAGCTGGATAAGCTTTAACTCAGGATCATATTTTGCTAATTTTATACTGTCAAACACATACGTTGCATTACCCTCTTCGTCACACACAAGAATACTACGCTCAAGATTAGGCACTTCAATTAAGGTATAGCTAGTATTGCGCATCGTGCCTTCAGTGCTACCTACTGTTAAGCGAAGTTGCTCTGGATTGTGGGTATCTATACCAAAATCTTGTTGCAAAATAAATAAAGTAGTTTTCAAGCGATTATAGGAAATCTTTTCGCCAAAAGAGCCATCACCTGGCCGTATATTCACCTCCCCGTAATCGGGAGGAACAACGACACCACTGGTAACCGTGGCTCCCTTGATTACTTCATCAATCGAGTAAATAGATTCAGCAAGGTCAGCAACGTGGTCAAGTGACTTTTCAAGTTCACCCAGTTTGAAGTAGTCGAAGGCCATGTCCTCAGATCCAGTTTGAGTCTGGCCAGCTATTGTAGGTTGCTGATTATAACCTTCGGTTACCCGTTCTGTTAGTTCAACTAAGGCATCTAAGGCATCGCTTGCATATGTATTAATCGTTTCAGGAGTAAGTTGGCGCGACAGAATAGCATCCAGGCTGGCGTGTAAGTTTTCCGGTTGAAATGACGCTATTTCGGCTTTATTGTCCATTGTTAATGAATATTATAGCAAAATATTGCTTAAATGTCAATATACTTACGCTTTGAGCTAACAACAAACTCTGTTGAAATAACAGAGGCGGAGTTACTTATGGTTGCGGGGGCAGGATTTGGCGTAGCGCAGTGACGCAAAATTAGCTTGCTCATTTTGCGAACAAGCAGAGGAGTCACGCCAAAGGCGAGACGATACCTGCGACTCGCCAGCTCGTCTGGCGGTAGTCGCTGGTTCTGATTTTGCACGCGGGGGCAGGATTATCGGCTAAAGCCTCCTCCGCTTGCTAGTAAAAATATGTAAACACATTTTTACTGCGCGGCGCTACGCGACCATGCGACTATTTTTGCTGCGCAAAAAGTCGCAGGTTCGAATCCTGGCCAATAACCAAGAAAAATAGCCATCTTGCGATGACTATATTTCTTGGTTGCGGGGGCAGGATTTGAACCTGCGACCTGATGGTTATGAGCCATCCGAGCTGACCAGACTGCTCCACCCCGCGATACATCATCAAGATTAACAGATGGGGGTCATTTTTGCAAGCAGCGACTAATCAGAGATACTTTTACTATTACCGCCGAATAAAAAGTTCACCCACTGCCGAAAATTACCGACAGGCACAGTTGCTGCTGATGTTTGGGCGACCACTGCGGCATCAGCTGCCTTTATTGCCTGGCTATTTGCCGGTAGCATCAGAACTTTTTCACCGGGAAGCACCAGACCCAGATGCTCACGGACAGCTAACTCTTGATATTCTCGTGTCTGATAATAACGCTTTTCGAGCTCGAGACTACGGGTGGCCAGCTCAGCAAGTTGGAGCTCGCGCTTTTTAAAATCGACTTCTTTTTGCAGGGCATAGTTACGCTCCATGACGCCGAGCGAGCCCCACACCCAACTGACAGTTATAGCAAAGGCTATCGCAATCACAGCATTGTTAAGCGTGAAATATTTGTGGCGAATCCGATAATACAGACGACGAGTACTAATTTTTTTCATGATTGTTACTGTTTATTATAGCCCACACTGGGAACAATAGGCTATACTACGTAAGCGTGGGGCTGTAGCTCATCGGTTAGAGCAGGCGGCTCATAACCACTTGGTAGATAGTTCAACTCTATCCAGCCCCACCAAGAAAAATAACTCATTCTATGATGAGTTATTTTTTATTTAGTAATCGTTTGCAGCGGCGCTTCGAGCATCTTTATACTCACGACGACCTCGGTGTAAATTCCTGCTATCGCTTGAGGTGACTCTGGGTTTTTGTGCCAGAGCAGCTGGACTGACTTGAGCCAAAATTGCATTAACTTCGTCTCTAGAAATACCGACATAATTCGCTTTTGTAAGGGTGATCATAAGGTCTTGATAGTGAGGTCCCCTCGTGGCACGATGCTCACCCGCACCAAGCTTGCGGAGTTTGGCGGTACGTTCCGTGTAAACATCTAGGGCGGTCTGGGCGGTCTCTCCTAGCTGAAATTGACTAGCCTGTTCGACAACCTCACCAGACATAGCTGGGTGGTCGACGTGGGCGCTCAAACGATTTATTTTGTTCTTTTTTTGAATGTCCAAAAGGCTTACGGTTGCAAGCCGTTCAGCAGACATAGGGCCAGCTGGAATTAAACATAGCTCGGTTGCTTCGGTAGGTTCAATTACTTCACGATAGTCATCAATCGGCACGACATCGCCTTCATCATTGACAATATTGCAAGAATCTAATCTTTCATACATGAATTACTTATATCATAAGCTTATTGAAAAGTCAATCTACTCCCAGCGGAAAACACGAATAGCGATAAAATAGATGACGACAATCCAGATACCAATCAGACCCAGTTCGGGACCCAAATCAAACAAGGTTTTGCCCTCGGTCATGATTTGACGCATACCATCGATAACAGGAGTCAGTGGCAGAAAAGCCGTAATATCCTGTAGCCACCCTGGCATAAGGAAGCGTGGAACGAACGTACCTGATAAAAACATGAGTGGAAAAGCGACGATGTTCGACAGGGCAGCTGACTGGTTTTCGTTCTTTGCCCACCCCCCTACCGCCAGGCCAAAACCAAACATCAAGATGATACCGATAACGATAAAGGCAGCCAGATTAAGCCAATCGCCGCGCATATTGAAATCAAAGACCAGCAGAGCCACTGCAATCATCAACCCAACGCTAATAATACCGATCAACAGGTAATGAGCCAGGTTGGCGAATATGAGCTGCGCAGCCGTTATAGGCGATGCCCGTAGACGTTTGAACGCGCCAGTCTTTTTCTCGGCTGGCATACTGTTGGCGAGGCCGAAAATACCGACGGAAACCAATGTAAATCCAAGCAGTCCAGAAAAGACATAATCAAACGGTGACAGGTTGGCAGTGGCAGTTGACTTTTGGATTACTCCTAGCGGTGGCTCAGGCTGGCCCAAAGTCTTGTTAACGCCGTCAAGAATTCCTTGCATAACAGCGGCAATTGTTTGCCCAGACTGCGGAGTCGCCTCTTGGTAGTAAACGATGAGGTCACCCGACGGAACACCCTTGGCATTCGGGATACCAAACTCTTTTGGTAATTCAATAATACTATCGATTTCACCCCGCCCCATCAATTCCCGAGCTGTGTTAAAATCCGTGATGTCTTTGTTCACCTTGAGCGTTTGGCTGGCTTGAGATTTGGCAACAAAGTCCTTGGCGAATGAGCTATCTGAGCGATTCAAAAGCGCAATTTTGAAACTGATGTTTGCATTGCCGCTGTTGAGAGACCCAAAAACGAACAGAAACATGAGGGGAAACAAGAAAGTAAAAAATAGGGCTGCCTTGTCGCGGAAAAAGCGCAAACGATAGGCTTTGGCGAGGGCAAGTATGGTTAAGATGTAACGTTTCATTAGTCGCGTATCGCCTTTCCGGTTAAATCAATAAAGACGTCCTCAAGGTTCGCCTGCTGAACCTGTTGGGACTTGGTAAAACCACGACCAATCAGCTCTTTGACTAAGTTTTTTGGTGTATTAATTGTAATAATTCTGCCATCGTCCATAATGGCGATGCGGTCACACAACAGCTCGGCTTCGTCCATATAGTGTGTCGTCAGGACAACAGTGATGCCCTTTGTCTTGATGTTTCGAATCAGGTCCCACAGATTACGACGAGCTTGCGGGTCAAGGCCAGTGGTTGGCTCGTCCAGAAACAGGACGCGTGGTTTGTTAATCAAGGCAGCGGCAATACTGAAACGCTGACGCTGGCCACCGGAGAGGTTTTCAACGAAACTCTGTGCTTTGTCGCTTAGCTGGACCTCTGCGAGCAGGCTATCGACGTCGGCGGTTTCAGCGTACAGGCTGTTAAACATCCTCAGCTGTTCGCGCAATCTGAGTTTGTCAAAAAAAGCTGTTGACTGGAGTTGAATGCCAATAATATTTTTTACTTTTGCAGCGTCTTTCTGGACATCAAGCCCGTCGAGCGTCACTTCCCCATCGTCGATTGGGCGCAGCGCTTCGATCATCTCGAGCGTCGTTGTCTTGCCCGCACCATTAGGTCCCAAAATACCAAAGACTTCACCTTCGCGCACTTCAAAGCTAATACCCTTAACTGTCGTTTTGTCGCCGTACCGCTTGGTGAGATTCTTGACCGTAATGATATTTTTCATACTTTTTTATTTTACTATACCGCCCCTAAAAGAACCACAAAAAAAGCCCCCAGTGAGGGGGCGAATTTGACACCTGTTTGTTTGGGTATAACTATACTACCAAACACGCTTATGGTGCAAGTCTAAAATCGGACTATTTTTTCT
>JAYTAD010000005.1:0-34979 GCA_043737705.1 Candidatus Saccharimonadota bacterium
TTCAATTACTTCACGATAATCATCAATCGGCACGACATCACCTTCATCATTGACAATATTGCGAGAATCTAATCTTTCATACATGAATTACTTATATCATAAGCTTATTGAAAAGTCAATCTATTCCCAACAAAAAACACGGATTTTCCTTCAGTCATGAGTACGATGCGGCTACACAACAGCTCGGCTTCATCCCTATAGTATACCGTCAGGATAACAGTTATGCCCTTTTTTTGATATCTCGAATCAGCTATACCGCTCCTAATACAACCACAAAAAAAGCCCCCAGTGAGGGGGCGATTTTGACACCTGTTTGTTTGGGTATAACTATACTACCAAACACGCTTATGGTGCAAGTCTAAAATCGGACTATTTTTTCTTAGAGACAGTCAAGAAACCGTTACGTGGGTTTTCTTTAACCATTCGGTCTTCAGGAAGATCAACTGGGTGTCCCTTTGCATTCTTTTCTACTTTTGCGAAAAAGAAGATAGTTTGTGGTTTTCCACCACGAAGTGTAACTTCTGTGCTGTGCAAGTAATACGTGACGCCTTTTGAGTTTGTGTGACTGTAAGCCATAAAATTCTTATACCTCCTATTAGTTCTATTACGAGAGTTAGCGTACAGCCTGTAAAGCGCCGTGTCAATATTTATATACTCTTGTAATGCTGGTGGAGGATAATTCGAAGGACAGCCAGGCTTAACAGGCGAGCAATAATCATAAGGGCAATTACCAGGCAAACGACAATCGACCAGCCGGCAAAATCGGGCGACCAGAGGGGTGAAACGAAGACATGTAGGTAGCTGTACGGACTAGGTCTTTTAGCCGACTCGACCAGCCCACTGGCCGCTGGATATTTAGCCAGTTCACCAGTGGTACATTGCAAATATGCATAGGAATATCGGCTAAATTGTGGAGCACATACCTCTTGAGCTTTTTTATAAATATTGCCGTTCGGATTGCTGTCTTGCGAGGCCCTGTCTATGGCCGCTTGGTCGTCTCGCTTGTAACTTGTCTCGAGGTACAACCCCTTCCCCATATCGCTGTTCATATGTGCCGAAACGTAACGTTGTAAATCATACAATCTATTTGTCGTCACCTCGCTCTTTCCAGCTTCATCCGCCGCTAGTACAGCGGTCCGTCGCTCGACCATCCCGATGTTATTGAGCCGCAAAAAGGTGGCTGCTATAAAACTAGCCAGAATAAGCAAAATAACAAGCTGCCACGTTTTGATTCGTTGCAACTCTTTTATGCTTCGCTTTACTCGCCGTTTGTCAGCCACCTATAACCCCACCATAAGTATTATAATTTTAGTATAGCACAAGGGGTTATTTACGATAAAGGCGGAAATGAGCTGTGCCAGTCAAAAGGACGAAGCCGGCGGCGATAAAGAAGAACAAGCGTAGCCCGTTCGAATCACCCAGATAATAAATACAGGTAAGGGCGACCAAGCATCCCAACATCGCTCCAACGTTCGCCATAATCTCGATTGCCAGTAGGTAGACAATTCGATGCCCAGATAAATCAGCGGTATCAAACATACCCCGCATATACGACATACTGATTCCAGTCGTGGCAATTTCGTTAACGACATTCGTGCCGACAATTGGAGCGACACCCACCACGAATGGACGTGAAGCGTGAACGAGCGCGTTGACGATGACACTAATCCTAAGCAAATCGCCACCCCTATTTCTATCAATCAGAACACCGTAGGCGTAGGATATACCGATGGCAGCCACAATTGTAACCGACGACAGGACACCAAGAGTAACGTAGATTTCGTTGCCTATATTCGGAAAGATTACTATGGTAATAAATAAGCCCCAGATAGTACCTGTCGTCACGACATCGAATCCAATGCCGACTTCGGCAATCAGGCTTCTGATTGCCATCCGCCACGGAAAACCACGGAAGTTTATTTTTTGATGGGTTTCGGTTTGCTCGATTGTCCTTAAGAGGGGGAGCGCCGCCAATGCAAAAATGACCGCCGCCGTCCACATCACTATCTGAGCACCAAAAAATAAGGCGATTACTCCACCTATAATTGGGCTGATGCCGATGGCAATTTTTTCAAGAATATTCATGAAGCCAATTTCTTTGCCGGCGTGCTCGGCGCTCTTTACTTTTGAAAAGTCAATGTAATAGCACAGTTGATAAACTGTAGCCGACAACGCCATAAATATACCCCAGGTAATGACGGCTGCCAGCCCAAAATCGGGCATAAAACCAAGCGATACCATGCCTGGAATGTACAGTAGGTTGCTGAGCAGAATGCCGTGTTTTGGACCAAACCGGCCAGCGAACTGGGCTGCGAAAAATGACAAGAACACCTTAAACAGAAAATAACAGGCCCAAAACGTCATAATAAAACTCAGGCCGTAGCCTTCTTGGTATAAATACACAGAAGCAAAGCTCGCCGCAATGTACACGCCGATTACCCGCAGTGTTCGCGAGGTATACAGTTCAGCTACTTCGCTAAACGTAGCATAGCGCCAAAAATGGCGTCGTTCAAATATTCGATAAATGAAATTTTGTATCATACTGTTTATGTTTCTACTTTTCTCTATTAGACCACAGATTGTCCCTAGTTCGCAAGTGTTATACTGGTCATATGAATATTTACTTTTCCGGTATCGGTGGCGTTGGCCTGGGGCCATTAGCTGAAATTGCCCATGATGCTGGCTATAGCGTGGTGGGGTCGGACCGTGAGACAGGATTGATGACCGAAAAGTTGCAAGCGCGTGGCATCCAAGTCCATATCGGCCAAGATGGAAGCTTTCTGCAGGCTACCCACGACGTTCAGCCGATTGATTGGTTTGTTTATACGGCTGCTTTACCACCAACTCACGCCGAACTGACGTTAGCCACGCAACTGGGCGTCAAAGTCGCCAAGCGCGACGAGCTGCTGGCCCATATTATCAATGAAAAAAAACTGAAACTAATTGCCGTAACTGGTACGCACGGCAAGACAACCGCGACGGGAATGTTCGTCTGGGCCTTGCAACAGCTCAAGGTGCCGGTCAGTTATTCGATTGGGACGACAATCGGTTTTGGTCCAAGCGGTCAGTTTGACCCCCAGAGCGAGTATTTTGTGTACGAGTGTGACGAATTTGACCGTAACTTTCTACATTTTTCACCCTATCTGTCGATTATTACCTCGCTTGACTACGATCATCCCGATACCTACCCAACAGAGACAGATTACCAAAAAGCTTTTGCCCAATTTGCCTCGCAGAGCCGGCACGTGTTCGCCTGGAATGACCAACGCCCCGAAGTATTCAACGGGCTACCCCAAGTCAGCTTGCTTGACACGTCACAAATCAACCAGACAATTGGCGTCAGTGGCCTCTATAACCGCCGTAACGCTACGCTAGTGCAAACAGCCATCAAATACCTCGGCTTTACCCAAGATACCACTGACGTCATCTCACGCTTTCCAGGCACTGATCGACGGTTTGAGAAACTGGCCGATAACCTCTACAGCGACTATGGTCATCACCCAGTCGAAATTGCCGCTACCTTGCAGCTGGCCCGTGAGCTGTCGAACCACGTTATATTGATATACCAGCCCCACCAAAACATACGACAACACGAAATCCGCGACGACTATACCGACCAGTTTGAGCTGGCCGAAGAAATATATTGGCTCCCGACCTACCTGTCGCGCGAGGATCCAAAGCTAGCAATCCTAAAACCGGAAGAATTAATCCAACACATCACTAACAAACAGCACGTTCATGTGGCCGATTTTAACGATGAGCTTTGGGGTATCATTCAAGCAGCCCGCGACGAGGACAAGCTGGTACTCGGTATGGGTGCCGGGGCGATTGACGGCTGGCTACGCGAAAAACTGGCCACCTAGCGAAGCCGCTCAATCGTACCACTTGCATCTATACGAAGCATTTGCGAGGCGGTACCGTCGGTTACTTCGCCGCCGTCAACGTAAAAATCAATAGTATCACTAAAATAAGCAATCGCTTGTTCGATAGTCTCGGCAGGCGGTCTTCCTTGCAGATTGGCACTCGGCGCAATCAATGGACCAGTTTGAGTCAGTAACGTTTGGAGCCAGGCGCCCTCGGGTAGACGATAGGCCACACTGCTATTTCCTCGTTCAATCCAATAGGGCGCGGTACTACTAGGCAGAACAACGCTGACTTTTCCAGGCCAGACTGTTTCCAAGAATTGCCTGATCGACTCACTCGGTCTATCCAATAATTGCTGCTGGTTAGCAACCAAGACAATCGGCGACTTGTCGCCGTCGCGGCCCTTTGATACATAGATCCGCTCCACCGCCGCCTGGTTGTCCGCACAGCAAACAAGTCCGTATAGCGTGTCGGTTCGTAGCACTCCAATCTTTCCAGCCATTAGCCAATCGACAATTTCCGGCAAATCTTGATCAAAAAAAATCTTCATAATTATCTACTTGGCGTACCGCGCGCTACTATACCTTTTTACTCAGCCGCTGTAGGTGAACTAATTTCAAGACTATCTGGATTTAACGGATCGCCACTAAACGCATCAATGGCTTTTGCTTTCAAAGCTTGCTTGCTGTACAGCGTGTCGAATTCGCTCAAGGCAGTTTGGTCAAGTTCTCCGAAAGTGGGATAATTTTCAAAATCATTATCGTTGTTCACAGCCTGATTAGTGACGGCACGATAGCCAGGACGGCTAAGATCGAGTTGGGCGGCCCCGCTGCTGGCATAGAGCGCCATACTAATCCCAACCAGAAACAAAGAGATCATGATAGTGATTGCGATGAGTAGCAAGAACCGGTGTTGATCCCAAAACGATAACTCAGCAGACAATTCTTGGCTGTGTTCGTCCATCATTTGTTGCCTCCGTTGGTTTTATTGAAATTAGCCGTGAAGGCGTCAAAAGTAGCTTTGTACTCATCAATATACTGGTGGAGCTTGACGACGTCGACATGAACCTGAGCTCGCATAGTTCTGGCTACAAAAACGGCATCATAAAAAGAAACGGGCTCTTTCAAGCAGCTAATTTTTAGCGCAGTCGCCAGTTGAACCTCGTAACTTTTGTAATCGTCACGAAAAGTTGTTAACGCCGTTCCATAATTTTGAGAAACCGTCGTCAAGTCCTTAACGTCAAACCGATTACTATCGGCCCGGCTGTTAAAGCGGGCCATCAGTTTTGTTGACATTGATTCATACAGTTGTCCCCTATTTACGCGCAACAAGGCGTCACTGGCATGGAGCTGGTTAAGCGTATTTTTTGCGCTGACACAACTGCTGCGGATACGCGCAATCTGTTCGTCAGTCATAGGTGCCTCTTGGGCTGAAACAATGCTAAATAGTGCGACTGGCAGCAATGTCGCCGCAAAAAGGCATAGAGTCAAAGATTTGGTTGTAATGCGCATGTCACTCCATTATCCAACGAAGGAGGCTATTTGGTCAAATGAAGTTGCCCACGACTACGCTCGACCAGGCCGTCTCGTATTAAATCTTCCAGCGCAGTTACGAAACGATCATCAGCCTCAAACTCTATTCTTAGCTCAGATTCAGCTGTATCACCCCTGGTAAGTAAGCGAATAATTTGACCTCGAACCTCACGAATGCTCCCTTTGAATGGAGCTTGTTTTTTATAATGCAAACTTTTAGTGATACGCCCAAATCCCCCGCGTTTCAAATCGCTGCCGTAATCCATCAATGCCCAGTACCACTGCCGCGGCCGGGCAGTATCAAGCGTGGCGCGAACAACTTCGCGAAGCGCACGGTCGTCAACGCTCGTGGTGTCTTTAAAAAAATGATGAAAATACACGCTGCGGATGTTTGTCTCGACAAAGACGACTGGCTGGTTAAAACTGTAAACAAGCACGGCGGCAGCGGTATTAGGGCCAACTCCTGGTAGGCTGACCAATTCCGCTTGGGTCGAGGGAACAAGGCCACCGAAATCAGTCACAATTTTTTTGGCCGCTAGGTGCAGATACTTGGCTCGACGGTTATAACCCAGGCCGTTCCAGACAATTAATACGTCAGCCAGTGAGGCCGACGCAAGGGCATAAACGTCGGGAAAACGCCCAATAAAGGCATTGAATTTTGGAATGACCCGCTCGACTTGGGTTTGTTGCAACATCAACTCGCTGACCAGCACATAGTAGGGATCGGTGTTATCCCTCCATGGCATGGTGCGATACAGTTCGCTGCCACGTTGCCAGACTAGTGCTTGAAAATCAATCGTATTCACCTCCTTAGTATAAACGCGTATAATAAAACTATGACAACATACGTACTGGCAGGAGGATGTTTTTGGTGTTTAGACGCTATCTATCGGCAGTTGCAAGGCGTAACCGAGGTTGTCTCGGGCTATTCGGGTGGTTACACCAATGACCCGACCTATCATCAAGTCACCTCAGGCGACACTGGACACGCCGAGGCAGTACAGGTCACTTTTGATGAGACAATCATCCCAAAAGAAGTCATTCTTAATCTTTTCTTTCTGATTCACAACCCGACAACTCTTAATCAACAAGGTGCCGATATGGGCACTCAATATCGGTCGGTTATGTTCTATGCCGATAAAACCCAAGAGACGGACTTTGAAGCCGCGCGTCAACGTGCCAAAAGCCGCTGGGGTAACAATATTGTGACCGAATTGGCAACACTTGATGAATTTTATCCGGCCGAAGACGAACATCAAGATTATTTTAATAAACATCCGGGCAATGGCTATTGTTCGGTTGTTATTACGCCAAAAATTATTAAAGCGCGCTCCAGGTACGCGCAGTGGTTTAAGGAGGTATAAGCTATGAAGCTGACCAAATACGAACACGCTTGTTTTACGCTCGAGACTGCCGGTGAAATTCTGGTGGTTGATCCTGGTAACTTTACCACCGATTTTGTCATAACAGATAACATCGCGGCGATTGTCGTGACACACGAACACGCCGATCATTTTGATTCCGACACCCTGCTGGCCATTTTTAATAAGAATCCAAACGCTGTGCTGGTAGCGCTACCTGGCGTTGTCGATAAACTGCCTGGTCACAAATCTCGGGCCGTCCGCTCCGGTGACAAGATAGAAATAGGACCCTTTGGGCTCAAATTCTTTGGTGGTAGCCACGCCCTTATCCATAGCACGCTGCCGTTAGTCGATAATCTTGGCGTCCTGATTAACGAGACGGTGTACTATCCGGGGGATTCATTCACATTACCGAATACGCCCGTCGATGTCCTTGCACTCCCAGTGGGAGCGCCTTGGCTCAAAATGAGCGAAACAATGGATTTTTTGACGACCATTAAGCCACTCCTGGTCTTCCCGACGCACGATGCTATACTATCAGATTTAGGAAAAGCGCTTTGCGATCACCTGTTACCAGTAATCGCCAAAGGGGTCGGGGCCGAATATAAACGTATTGACGGCCTGTCAATTACGGTCTAAACCAACATGCGAGCTAAAATCGCTAATTCTACCACCCTTCGCTTGGCTGCCAAGCACCTGTCAAGCCAAGACCCTGTGCTGGCGTCTATTATTACGACCGCGGGCATCGCCACGATAACACCCCACAAAAACTACTACCAGGAGCTGGTCGAGAGTATTATCTCTCAACAACTAAGCGTTAAAGCTGCGGCAACCATTCTGAAACGATTCGTTGGGTTATTTGGTAGCACTAGCTTCCCAACGCCAAATCAGATTCTTGAAAAAGATATCGAGGCGCTACGAATGGTCGGGTTGTCACGCCAAAAAGCTGGCTATATCCAGGATCTGGCCAGGAAAGTACAGGACGGCACCGTTCGCTTTAATCACCTTGATGACTTGTCGAACGAAGCAGTTATTGCCGAACTGACTCAGATAAAAGGCGTTGGCCTGTGGACTGTCCATATGTTTTTGATGTTTTGCATGGGACGCCTAAATGTCTTGCCAGTAGGTGATTTAGGTATAAAAAATGGCATTCAAAAACTTTATGGACTGACGATTTTGCCAACAGCGGACGCCATCGAACAGGTTGCATTGAAAAATAATTGGCACCCGTACGAGTCGGTTGCGAGCTGGTATGTTTGGCAGTCGATTGATACTAAGCCGGTATTATAAATTATTGTAGTTGGTTAAGGCCGGGAACTTGAACACCGCTCGGAATAAGCTTCTCAAGTCCACCACTTTGCAGTAACTCTGTCACAAGTGGATAGACGGTATAAATCAAAGATACGAGAGACAGTACGACTGTCGCACCGACGACGAGACTAAAGATGAGTGTCGTATTACCCGCAAATTTCTTGTAACGGGCGGCCTCGAGCATTTCGTTGCCTTGTTTATCGCGCATTGCCCCGGACATAATCACCGCCAGGTCAATAATTACCCACAAGCCGAATCCTCCAAGCGTCAATAATTTTAAAATACCTGTCCAGACTTTACCAAGATAGAACCGATCGACCCCAAATATTCCCCACATAAAACTCAGGAAAAATACCGCCAAAAAATGCCGTTGCGGATGAGTGGGCGTAATTGCTTGGGTTTGGGGTTGGAGCTGGATTGGAATGGCGGACTGTTCGGGTTGCATAGGCTTGATTATACGTTAGGTGAGCGCTTAATCAAAGATACGATATAGTTCGAGAAAATGGTCAGACACAACACGATAGTCGTCAGATGGCCAATGCTATAAATTCGATGATCATGGGCGCCGCTTATATAGGTGTACTTGGCGTGCACAATTGGGTCGTACCAAGCCCGGACGAGGTGTGTCCGAGAAGTGGCAATCTTCGGTAAAGAATCGGTAAGGTGGCGAATTGATTCATCAAAAGCTGGTGCTTTTAGTAGCGTGTGCGGAGATACTTGAATCGCTGGACTATTAACACCACCGATCGTTATCAGCCGGTGAAGCATCGGAACCCGAGCCGCCACGTTAATCACCATGCTTCCGCCAGCACTTTCACCAATCAGTGATACGGCGTATCCCTTATTTTGGGCTCGCTTGACGCATTCAACCACGCGCCGTTTTTTCTCATCATACGGCCTGCCGTCGTGCCAACGCATTGGCACTAGTTCAGTTTTGACACCCCATAGTCGCCAACTCTTAAGAGCGAGTCGGCGCGCACCATCGTAATCATCGCCCAGCCCAGGAACGTAAATTATGTAGTGCTTCATTAGGAAACGTCGCCTACGGAGTCAACCGATTAATATCACGCGGGAATAGGGTCGCTTCTTTGACATTATTGAATCCCACAATTTTCTGGGTGACCCTCTCAAGCCCCATTCCAAATCCGCCGTGCACCGGCATGCCGTATTTCATAGCACTAAGCAATGGCTGGAACCCAGCATCATTAGCATCGGCTCCGGTGAGTTTTTTCAATTGCTCGACGACTTTTTCGTAACGGTTCTCGCGCATACTGCCAGTCGTAATCTCAACCCCTCGAAAGAGGAGATCGACACGGTCGGCAATTTCGGGATTTTGTTCATTCACTTTATGATAGAACTTCATTTCGCTGGCGGGCCACTCACTAACAAATACAGCCTCGGAGCCTAGGTTTTTCTTAGCATACTCACAAATCCAACGCTCTTCATCTGGACGAAGGTCTTTCTCTCCAACACTATTTTCGCCCGTTGCCTTAGTGTAGCGATCGTGGATTTCCGACATTGGTATAACGGGAATATCAGCCGTCATGACAGGTTTTGTGGCGTTCCAGCGTTTTAGCTCGACTTCATGAGTCTGCCACACAGTATCGACAACCTCATTAAGGAGACCGCTCAAAAATTTCATGAGATCATCAAGAGTGATAAAGCCCATTTCACCATCAATTGACGTATACTCCGTCATATGACGAGTTGTGGCACTTAGCTCTGCCCGATAAACTGGCGCTATTTCGTAAACACGTTCAAACACACCAACCATCATTTGTTTATAAAACTGAGGACTCTGAGCAAGGGTAGCTGTTTTCCCAAAATAATCCATTGTGAATACTTCCGATCCACCTTCTGTGGCTTCAGCTAGAAGTTTGGGGGTGTGCATCTCGGTAAAGCCGTTAGCGTCAAAGTGCTTACGCGTGCTCCGACAAATTGTCGCCTGGATATCGAAGACGGCGCGTTCTTGTAGGTTACGAAGACCAATAACACGATTATCAAATAGTGTATCCAAGTTTTCAGGCTTATGAGCAAGTGGTTTATCGATTTCAATTGGTGATTCTTCGGTAACTGGCACTTCAACCTCGACTTTAACTTCGTGAAGCTCAGCGCCTCCAGGAGCGCGTTCGTCAGCAACAACCGTTCCGGTGATAGCCATAATTGTGCCTATCTGCAAACCACGCAGTTTTTCAAGTTCGTCTTTATCGTCAATTAATGTCTGTACGAGACCGCTACGATCACGTAGGGTAATAAAATTAAGGCCACCTAATAAACGTTTCTTATGCAGCCAACCGCGGACGGTGACTATTTCGCCAGTTTTGCTTGCTACTTCTTGGACTAATGTTCTTGTCATAATTATTTAATTGTACCACCGCAACCCTTCTAAGGCTAGACGTCTTCGCGTTTTTCGGGATGGTTATTGCCACGCGGGTTGCGCAGCGCGACGGTTCGCAAATCGTCGTGGGCATCAAATTCGTCAATAATTTTACGACCGATTAGCACTTCGATGACATCTTCTAGTGCCAAGAGCCCCACCGTTTCACGAAATTCATTGACCACCACAAACAGATGGTGATGGGTCCGCAAAAAAGCCGCCAGAGCGTGCTGCAGCGTTTGGTCCTGGCGGATATAAAAGACACGTGGCTCCATCGCTTTCTCGGCAGTCACCGAACGTTTGATATCAAGCGCCAGCAAACTTTGCACGTGCAATATGCCCACAACGTGGTCAATGTCACCGTCAATCACCGGCAAGCGGCTATGGCCCGTTTTGTGCAGCTCATCGAGCGTCAGAGGACCTAGAAATTCTGACTTCTTAATACTATCGATCACGCTACGCGGCGTCATGATAGCACTAACTAATTGGTCGCCGAACGATAGGCTGTGCATAATCATCTTCTTTTCGTCTGGGGACAGGATTGTCCCTGACTGAGAGACGAGGTGCTGCAGTTCTTGGCGTGAATCAATACCACGTGAGATCTCCTGTGTTTCCCGAGGAACGCTGCGAAGTAGTTTAAAGATATACGGATGCGTTGAAATAACAGCCAGTAAACGGGGCTCGAAGCGGCCGTATAATTGTTTTGACCATCGCTGAATAATCGCCAGACGGGCAATTGCCCCGTACTCTAAGGCAACGACCACGCCGATGAGCGTACCAAAAAGCCAGTCAAACGTCGTAACACTTAACAGGACCGCCGCAACCAGCAAAAGGGCGCTTGCCACGCGTTGCAGTGAAATGACGTCAGAAATCAGCTGCTCGCGCCGCAAGGCGACCTGCGCCTGACTATCACCCGCCTGATTACGACGCTCAAGCTCAAAGAGGCTGAGTGGACTTCGAGGTGGTTGCATGCCAGATATAATAATCAGTAGCAGAAAAGCAACGATAGTTATTATTACGAGGAACGTAAACATTATAGGTCTATTGTACATCAGCTAGGTTGTGAGCTAGCACAATTATTTGCTACAATTACTGTAGTAATAATGAGGAGCAATTAGGTGAGTAAAAAAGCATGGATTATATTTATAGTTGTGGTCGTCGGATTCTTGGCGGCACTTGTCGTGTCGTCACGAAATGCAAATCCCAAAATTGATGTTAGTTCAATCGACGCAAATAGCATCCAGCCAGCCTCAGCAGCAAATGGTAATATTGCCGAACATGTTTTTGGTAAGGTTGACAGCAAAGTAGTTTTGATTGAGTACGGCGACTTCCAATGTCCTGCTTGTGGTGTTGTATATCCACGCATCAAGGCAATCACCGAGCAGTACAAGGATGAACTCGGTTTTGTATTCCGCAACCTCCCCCTTATGACCATCCACGCTAACGCAAAAGCGGCTGCCGCCACCGTAGAAGCTGCCGGTTTACAAGGTAAGTATTGGGAAATGTATAACATGATCTACCAGAGCCAGAAAGCATGGTCTAACCTATCGGGAACAGAAAGAACTGATGCTTTTGTTGGTTACGCAACAGCCATTGGGCTTGACGAAGCTAAGTTCAAGACCGACCTAGCCAGTCCTGCTATTGGCAAAAAAATTTCATTTGACCAAACGATTGGCAAAAAAATAGGCGCTAATGCAACTCCTACCTTTTACCTAAACGGGGTTAAGCTAACCAATGAAGTCTGGGGAGATGATGCCAAGCTTAAGGCTGCTATCGATACTGAGTTTAAGAAAGCCGGCATTACACCGCCCGTAACCACCAACTAAGTCAACCGAATCAACCCAAGCAAAAACACCCCGGTGCCCTGGGGTGTTTCCTTGTTTTTGTAAGTCTCAAGATGAGACTTGGATTTTGAGTCAAACGACTCTACTGTGCAATATACAGTTGCCATTCGGCAGGCACCACATCCACGGCTATCTTTTTGCGTCGAGACGACACAAATTCGATGGCTATTGGCATGTGATCTATTCTCCTTGTACTATGTACAGCCTCACGCGCTTCGACCTTTAAAAATGTAGTGTTGGCGCAAGGCACATCATTTATACTACCAAGAAGACACTCTCACGTCAAGAGTGCGCTATGTATATAACGCTATTGCTTATATCTTAGAACACTCTGAGTGAATGCGCAAGTGTATTTCCCCATAAAGTACGCGAATTGTAAAAAGTACAATGCTAGAGAGACCAACCCCACTATAGCGACGTATTTTCCTCCTACAGCTCGACAGGAGTTTCGGAAGGTTTAGCGACCCGCAGTGGCTTTTCTTTAATAGCAAAACTAACGACGGTAGCCACGGCAATGACACCACTGGCCACGATAAATATGGTTTTGATACTGTTGCTAAAGGCGTCAACTATTTTCGTACTGTACGCTACTTGGTTGCTAGTAAATTCCGTTTTGGCAGATTGTCGCATGGGTTCGGGTAGTTTGACGATTGCTGCGTCAAACCCAGTAGTAATCTGTTGCTTTACGACTGAGGTATTGAGCCTTAGTAGTATGTTAGCGTCGTCTGTTTTGGTGATAATTTGGCTGGCAACTGGCGATTGGCGAACTGTCTGAATATAGCCATTGTTTTTCATGTCACCCAAACTCGAGCTGATGCCGAGCGTTAGCAAACTCCCAAATATAGCCGTTCCGATAGTCGAACCGAGGCTTCGAAAGAGCTGACTGGCGCTCGTGGCAGCTCCGAGGTCTTTTTGCTCGAACTCATTTTGAACAGCTATGGTCATAATAGGCATGGCCACGCCGATACCAAGTCCCAAAAAGACCATTATTATCGCCTCGTATAAGTAGCCGCTCGTCGGCGTCAGGGTGGTCAGAAAGGCTATTGACGCCGTCATGATAACAAGGCCACCGACAATTAAACGTTTATAGGTGCCTAATCGTGAGACCAGCTGTCCAGCCGTAACACTGGCCACCATCAATCCTCCAATCATAGGCAGTAGCATCAAACCAGACTCGGTTGGCGATGCCCCAAAAACTTGTTGATTGAACTGTGTGAGGTACAAGATTGAGCCAAGAAAAGCGGCACCGTGAAGGAATGTAATAATTATAATGGCCAGAAAAGTACGGTTCTTAAAGAAACTGAGTTGAATAATAGGCTGTGTTGCGCGGCGCTCCACAACAATAAGAGCTGCGAGCGATAAGGCCACGATACTGAACATAATAAGCCTCAAATTCAGCAAATTAATATTCGTAGCTGACATCACGTCTGCAAAAATCTGTTCGGTATTATCAATTGCCAGAATAAGCGTTGCCAAAAACACAGCCAGTAAGCCAGCCCCGACGTAATCTACCCGCGGTTTGATAGCCTGCCTTAAGGCTGGAGAATACATAGCAATCACAATAAAAGCCATGATACCAATCGGTACATTAATCCAAAAAGCCCAGCGCCAGCTAGTCGTCGCCAGCCCAAGAACGCTATGTCCATCAGTTAGAAAACCTCCCAGTAGCGGGCCGATAACGGATGCGGTACCAAAAACCGCTCCAATGATACCTTGCCACTTGCCTCGCTCGCGGGCGGCAAACAGGTCGCCTATAATCGTAAAAGCATTGGCCGTTATAATTCCACCGCCAATTCCTTGGAGCGCTCGCCACAGTATCAGCTGTTGCATATCGGCGCTCACTCCACTCAAGAGCGAACCGAGTACAAAAATTGCGACCCCAATAAGTAAGACTCTGCGTCGTCCGAATAAGTCTGATAGTTTTCCAGCAATCGGCACAGTAATAGTTGCGGTGATAAGATAGGCAGTCACAGCCCAGCTTAGCGCCGAGAAGGCGTTAAATTCCTCGACAATTTTCCCGAGCGCTGTTGCGATAATTGTCTGATCAAGTGCCACCAAAAATAAACTGGCCATAACCGACAGCATGATAATAACTTTTTTACGGAGAGTAAGGTGGTGGTTCATATGCAGGTTACTTTGACTTTTTGGAGTTTTTTAACGCTTTAAAATTCTCTAACTGGAGGCTAGTTTGTTCGATAAAATCCTCGAGCGTCTCCTCTTTTAACAGTCCAAGAAAGCCTTTGCGCGGCGAGCCGACAACGTAGAGCCGGTCACCTGCTTGAATATTAAGTTCTTCCCGGGCATCGGCTGGAATGACTATCTGGCCTTTTGTGCCAACCGTTGCAGTCCCGTATAATTTTTTTTCGTGCACGCCATAACCCCTTTTGTTTATATAATCTAGTATACGGTTAGTATGAAAAGTGTGTCAAGTATGAACAGCTTGACTATTTTAATAAAAATTAATGCTAAGTTTTAGGTAGACGCGGTATAAATATACTTGTCCGTCGTTTGTACTGTTCAAATTCCGGATTTTCTACCATTTTTTTTTCTAACATAGAAATTCCGGAAACTTTTAAAATCAATATAGTAATAGTAATCGGGCCAATAATACCTAGCGGACCGTACGGGACGGAAAGCGCAATCAGCCAAATACCCCACCACTGGGTAACCTCGCCAAAATAATTAGGATGGCGACTGTAGCGCCACAACCCGCCTTGCATCAGTTTGCCTTTGTTGGCTGGATTTTTAATAAAACGTGCAAGCTGGGCGTCGCCTACCACCTCAAAAAAGAAACCAACCAGCCACACCGACACGCCAGCCATATCAAGCCAACCAAGCGCTGGCCCAACGCTTTTATTGATGAGTAAGATTGGTATAGAGACTAAAAATATTAGTAGGCCTTGGAATAAATATACCTGAACGTAGGAACGCAGGTAAAACCACCTACCCCACTGTTTGCGCCACTCAAGATAGCGATAATCCTCTGCCTTGCCCTTGTGGCGTGTATAAATATGCCAGGCCAAACGTAAGCCCCAGACACTTACCAATACCCCGACCAACACCCCGCGCTGACTTGCCTCAGAGATGACAAAAGACACCCATGCCAAAACCACAAAGCCAAGCCCCCAAGCCACATCGGCCACATCATTTCTGCCTCTAATTAATGAAATCCCAAACCACAAACTCATATAAATAAGCAATACTGCGGCCAGAGTTAGGTAGTAATTCATACGCCGATTGCAGTTGCGATAAAATACGTGACCGTCGAGACTGTGGCCGCCAGGATTGCCCCCCACGTCATATCTACAATCGTAACCAATAGTGGCCAGTCCTTAAGGGTAGCCAAGTTAGTGAGATCGTAAGTTGCATAGGTTATGAGGCCAAACAGGGCACCAAATAAAAGGGCGTGAGTCCACGAACCAGCGTCAACCGCCGGCCCAATAACAAACACCACCATCCCCAAAATAAACAACAGATAAAAAACCACGGCAGCTACCCGGTTGATATCCTGCTTAAGCAAGTGACCAATTTGACCGGCATAAAACTCTTTAGCAACAAGTCCAAGCCAGACCATATCAACTGCAAAAAAGACTGGTAGTGCGATAAGATACAATTTCCAAATCATATTATTTATTCAAGTACGTTATGTTTAATTGAAGTATGGTAGCAAATACGCCCCACAGAAGATACGGTAAATTAGCGTACACAACCCAGCTCATGTACGGCCAAACAGCAACCAGCGCCCAAACAAGTGTGCCGATGATAAGAAGAATATCAATCGAGGCTAATGCATTGTTTTTCAGACCAAATTGAATCGGCGTAAAAGCGAGGTTAAAAACAAGATTCAAAGCAAACGGCAATGCTACCATCGGCGGAATCTGTAGGTTTGCGGTTTTATAAAACACGGTCCCAAAAGAAATAATAATAATGGCATACAGGAATGTCCAAACTGGCCCAAAAACCCAACTCGGTGGTGCCCATGCTGGCTGTATTAGTTCGGCGTAGTATTGTCGCGTCGACATAGTTTTAATGACCCTCTTCTAAATATTTACGCAATCTTTCCGTATGAAGAATGTAGGTTTTACGTGAATAGCTAATTAATTGTTTAACTTCCAGTTTCTTCAGTTCAATATTGGTTGTCTCGCGCGTCAGACCCAGAGAGTTCGCAATTTCTTGTTGTGTCACCGATAGTTTTAGTCGTGAATTATAAGGACGCAACAGCACACCGAATTGATCAGCCATATGTAACAGAGTCTGCGCAATTTTATCGCTCGCTCGCGTCTGCCCGAGCGCGCTCACCCGTGCATAATTTGAAATAAGTAGAATAGTTATCCGAGCCAAGCGTTTTTGCATCACTTCGATATCCGAAGACAAATAATCAAGATATTCATGCCTCGGCACGAACCTGATAGTACAGTTGGTAAAGGCTTCATAAAAATAGTTCGATCGCTCGACAATACCCAGCGAGAACCCAACCGGGAAATCTTCTTCTTCGCGGGCAATGTTAACCAATCGCTCATCACCACTCGCGGTAATTGTGTAGACTTTTACAAGCCCCGACTCTATCACATACATGTCCTTAGGAATGTCATCTTTGAGAAGAATGGTTTCACCCTTCTTAAAAGTCCGAGAGGGATAGTTGGATATAAACTGTCGGAAGCTGCTCATAACTACAGTTACCCCTCTTATTACACATATATTTTACATGCTGGTATACATCTACTATACATAAGATAGTACCTAGGAAGCAAGCGCGCCGAAACGTCGAGAGATAAGTGGCCACAGACTGCGGATTGTTGCCCCTAAGAGTAGCATAGCGCCCAGTACTGTTGTTGCCGTTATAGAAGCGCCAGTTGGGAGATTAGATGCGCCTGTGCTTTTACTACTAGGAGACGAGGTGTTTGCTCCTGCTACGGCTGACTTTTGGCTAGCTGGAGGCTGGTTGTTTGTATTGTCAGTACTACTTGCTGCTATAAGATTCGAATTCCACGACGATGAGCTTTGAGCAGCGGCTGGTTTTGGAATAAATCGTACCGCCTGAGGCTGTTGCGAAACTCCGGTATTTGACATTCCCGAATTTGTCCCAGCAGCAGCTGATGGCTGTGGGTTGCCTCGCTCGGTATCAACTCCAAAGCTACCGAGCCAACTTCCAAACACATTGATGAATAAAATACCGAACCAGCCAGACAGATCAAGGCTGCTTTGACTCATATTCAAAATATTAGCAGACGCCGTCGCGTTACCAGTAGTGGCGTTACCGGCGCTCGTGTTCCTTGTGACGGCTGCATTACCCGACTGTGCGGCGAGCGTGACGTTATTAGTTATCTGGTTATTTGTTTGGGCGTTAAGTGTTCCGTCTAGGTTGACAGTTGTATTTTGCTCAACGCCGTTACCGACCGCGGCCGCGGTGCTACCGATTGGAGCATCGACAATCAGGCCAACCCATTTGCCGAGAACATTCACGAATACCAGTAGGCTGTTGCTGGCGACGATTTCATGACCTGTAAGATTCAGAATAACAACGTTAGTGGCTGCTGTTCCACTGGTCGCGTCACCGGCGCTCGTATTACCGGCGACCGTTGCCGTACCGCTGGCGGCGCTCAAATTAATATTATTGGCAATCGTATCGTTGTTTGCGATATTAGCATTTAATGTTTGGTTAACCGTAGTCGAACTATTGCTGCCCAGCAATTGAGCTAAGAAATCTGGCGCAATCAAAATATCACCGTCCAGATTGCCGTAAATATTGATAGTGCCTATAAAAGATTGATTTGCGGCAATACTTGAATTGATAACGTTCATAATATTAGCGACGGCGTTTGCAGCTCCACTAGTCGCGTCGCCAGCACTCGTATTACCATCGACCATTGCCGTACCGCTAGCCGCATTTAGATTAACGTCGTTAATAATCTGATTATTAGTGTCGAGGTTAGCTGTCGCGTTCGCCGACAAATCAGTCGTGATGCTAGGATTGAGGGCGGATTGCACTAACATCGCCCCAAGTATCATTGGGTATAGCAATATGTCACCGTGGACATCACCGGATATGTTGGAAACAAAATTCGCAACGCCAGCCGCGCCGCTCGCTACCGATGAGTTAAGTGTGTTCATAATGGTCTCAGAAACAGTTGCATCACCGCTCGTAGCATTTCCAGCAGCCGTATTAGCGCTCACTAATGTATCACCGGTTAGCGCTGTCGAACCGACAGTATTACCGATTGTGTTATTCGTCGTTAGGTCTGCATTACTACTCAAATCCGCGGTGTTCGTTACAGTCGCTGCGCCCGAAGGAGTCTGGGTTGTTGTCGTGCCGAGTGGGCTCACTGCGGTCGTATCACCGGAAGTTGGCGTGCCCGTAGAAGGAGTTAATGTCGTGGCTCCAAGTGCTGATGTCGGCCCTGTTGGAGAAGTTGGGTCTGGCGTCGAAACCGCCTCGTACTGCCCACTCGCCGCATTGTATTTCCAGCTATCGGTGTTCCAACGATTGGTTGTCGAATCAAACGTATAGACTGGCTCTGGGGCTGGCACGACGGAGGTTGTTGTACTGCTAGCAGGACTCACCGTCTGCGTAGGACTTGTCTCTGCAAATGTCGCGACGGGGTATGCACCAATAAGAAGAATGGTAAGCATGTAGGATAGAACCGCTTGGACACGTCTCTTAAGTTGTCGCATACCCTCTACCTCCTTCGTCTTTAATTGTCATAATTTCTTGGTCCGGGAGAGCGCGTTAGGCTTCGCTCTCCCGATTGTTGGGCTACCTCACGCGTTAGTTAGAAACGTGGAAAGTAGTGGATGTGGTGTTCTTGTTCTCGGCGTCACCGCTCGAGGCAGAACCACCAGTTGTATTACCTGTTACTACAGCTGAACCAGAAGTTGCAGTTTGGTTATTAGTATTTGTCACACTAAGATTATTAGTGTTCGAAACGTCAATGTCGATGCTATCATCGTTGGTTACGGTATTCAACGAGCTAGGACCAGTATTAGTGATGCTAGAGTGTGAATTGTTACCACCGTACATACCACTCATCAAGGCACTTGATGAGCTCGCATTATTGACAGTTGCTGAAGCGGTAAACGAATTCTGGTTCGATGCATCTCCTGATGTAGCTCCACCTCCATTTGTATTATTCGAGGTTTCGGCGTAACCTGACATGGCATCTTGGCTGTTATAGTTGTCTACCGTTAAATCGTTAGTATTTGTAACGTCGAGATCTCTCGTGCTAGTGTTGATTATCTCATTGGTAGAGTTTGGTCCCGTAGTTCCGATTGTTGAACCGCCGTGAGTCGCGCTCGTTAAAGCCGCAAAACCCACCACAAATCCAAGTGATGTCGCTATAGTCCCTAGTGTTTTTTTCGCTTTCATATACACCTCCTTCGTGTTATTAATATCTGTTTCGGGTGTTCGCCCGAGCTGGAGAGACACTGTGTATCTCTCCGGATCGTCCGACCACAAGTTGCGATGATGCTGTCAAAGAGCCTGTTAATTACTGCTCTCGATACTACTGTCTATCTCGGATGTTGAATTAAGCTGAATATTAGTAGATGAGTTAGTAGTAGACGAATTAGTACTAGTGCCACCAACCGTACTGCTATCAACAGAAATATCAATCGTTGTCGTACCGTTGTCGTCCTGGATTACTTTGTGGGTCGTACCTGTTTGTGGAACTGGCATTTGTTCGCCATTAATACGAACGCTCGTTTTGACTGGAGACGATTCGTCGCTTTGGATAATCGATTGGACACTAGAGCTATTGGCCGACGTACCGTTATCGACAGAGGCCGGAATCGAAGGTGCTGCCTGGTGTATATTCTCAGACTCAACTTGAGAGACTGGTTTCATCGCGTTAACATAATACCAATCAATAACTATGACAAATAGTATAAATAGAAGCGAAAGCAGCAGCAATCTGTGAGATTTTCCCCAATTTACAGCCGTAAGCACATTATCACTTATCTTCATCATTATCCCCCTTCCCATAAGTCAATTTGCCAATGGACTTAAATAAATCATAAAACATAATAAAATGGTCGTATATGAAAATTCTCACACAAAAGTTGTTTCATAAAGCTGGCAAAGAGAAGAAAATCTTAATTTTATTGCCAGTTAATGCTCAGCCAACTAGATGTTTTTACGACTAGCAAGTCTCAGACTGCCACCAACTACAGCAAGCCCTCTTGCTATCGTCATGGTGCCATATACAGCTAGGTGGGCGTAGAGTAGGAAATAAAACGATGGGAGATAAAAGACAAGCCCTATTTTCTCAAAAAATTTTGCAGCCTCATCGGACAGAACCGCAGTCAGTAGCCAGATAGCAATAATAAGCCAACTCAAAATAAGCAAGCTGCTACTTTGGAGCGAGGTAGCAACATACCAAAAGTAGGTGAGTAAAAATAATACTGGACTAAGAATCAACCACCAGGCGGTTGGGAGCGATAGAAAGGCCGATTGAAGGTCTGGCGCTGGCATCATTGGAACGACCAAACTGCCGTCATAACGATAGGGAGTTTTTATTTCCTTTGTCCCATTACGTTTCTTCGTAAAAATTAAGTGTCTATACATAACACTCGATTCTCCAGTTTTGATGTGTCCAGTTGCCAGCAATGAGGCAGATTTTGCATAGACGTTTCGACTCAAATGCATAAAACGCAGCCACAACAAAGTAATACTTTGGACTTGTTTGATATGTTCGTTTAACCGCAACGCGGCCAAAGTATCATCAGCGACGAATCGGGCAATACATTCCCCGAGAAGAGTTGGCGCTATCGTACTTGTTGCGTCCAGAACTAATACGACGTCCCCTTTTTGACTTTTCTCGTAGCCTTGCTGCAGTGCCAGTAGTTGATTGCTTGCCTTTTGTTTTCCAAAAAAAGTGACGGCTAAGGTAGGGTGTTTTTGTTTATAGCTAGCCATCACCTGCTTTGTTGTATCGACCGACACATTATCAACCACGACAATATCATAATTTTTGTAATTACTAAGCGAAATACTATGCAGACACGCTTCAATTGTTGCCGCATTATTTTTAGCACGCACCAGTACGGTGACGTGTAGCTGACGAGACTTAGGTAACGTCGCTACAATTTCTCGAAGGTATTTACGTCGAGCTACCAGCCGAAGATCATACATACTTGCGAGAAAGATAATAATCAAAGCGATACCGGCGATAAAAAAAAGCATGCCTTCTGATAGCTGAATTAATAACTGCTGGTTCATGCTTTACCTTCCGACTTGAAGGTAAACGAGAATAACGCTCGATAGGCATCCCAATCACCCGTACACGTCTGGAGAACTAGCGTTGGGGCCCCACTAGCGGTGAAGACGCTTGTATCGGTCGGTAAAACATTTTTTACCGACGTATAATTATAGCGAAATACATAACCATTATCGGTGTATACGATTGCCTCGGCTTGCGGCCGAAGCTCTGGCAATCTTCCAAACACCTGGGACTGTGCGTGACCATAAATCAACGTATTGCCATTACTGTTATTAACTGGCAGCGAAGTATCCGCATAGTAGGCTTTAGTTGCGTCAAGCGTCCAGCTACCATCGGCTGGGTTAAACGAGCCGACACCCACGGGTAAATCTATAGCAAGGCTAGGCACAACGATTCGGGTCGGGGTGCCAACTGTTGCTGGAATGAGTTGCGTGCGGGCTGGTGGTGGCCGACTGACGACCAGCGCCGTATCGACGACTGTGGGCGGCTCTAATTGGACGTTCACAGTATAGAACATCACCCCAACGGCTAGATTGAGCGCTGCCATCAGGCCATAGAACCACCGATTGGTATTGCTGCGTGTCATGTTCGTCGTGCCAACTATTTTGGGTTACGAGTTTAGACGACTATAGGCCATGACTGCCAAGCGAGATATAACGGCACCTGCCCCTAAAATACCGACTAAACCAGCTACGTATGTCATCATTGAGTCGCCACTCGTATTTGGAAGTGCCGATGCTGCGCCTTGTCCACCGCCACTTGGAGCTGGTACTGTTTGTAAAGTTTGTACACCCTGGGCGCCACCCTGACCGCTAACCTGACCGCCAGCAGCCGGTGTAACTGGTGCGGCGGCAACAACTACACAAACTTTGTCTGAGCTTCCCGCAGTCCCGTTCGTAATGGTTGCGGTAAATGTTGACCCATTGGCGTTCGTTGCTGTCCCTGTAGTGGCCGAACCCGCATTGGTATTTGTCGTGCTAATTGCATCACCCGAAGTTGCCACTTGCTCGTTGTCGTTATTTATTATTAAAATGTTATCATTAGTGACCGTACAGCTATAATCGGCTAACGCGACACACGAGTTGGTAGAACCTGGTCCCGTATTGCTGATACTACATGGCTCGAGTGCAAAGGCACTACTGCCCATGGCTAAAGGCGTCAGAGTGATAACACCCACCGCCAAAATTTGTGATAGTTTCTTCATAATTTACCTCCTTATGATTAGTCCTACTACGTTTTAGTGGTGTGTGTATGTTGTATACTTATCATAAGCTTAAAATAAACATTTGTAAAATATACAAATGTTTATCTCTTTAGAAACGCGCAAGCATCTCAACGAACGATAACTTGGTCTCGCCTCGGCCCAACGCCAATCAGAGAAATGGGTACCTTAGTAATGCCTTCGATAAAAGTAATGTAGTTCTGAGCGGCCTGAGGCAAATCCGCAAACTGACGAATATCTTGGATATCCTCTTGCCAGGTTGGTAGGGATTCGTAAATAGGCGTGACCTGCTCTAATTTATAAGCCGCGTCGGGCGCAATGTCGATATGGGTACCTGCCAGCAAATACGCAACGCAGATCTTTACTTCGTCACCGTAGCGATGCACCCAATCAAGCTTAGTCAGCGCCATGTCTTGTTTCCCTTCAACGCCATTAACCATCTGAGACCGTCGTATTTGTGGCAAATCGAGGTAACCAAGTCGACGAACCCTTCCGGTTGTCGTGCCCTTTTCGGCATCAATCGTCGTCATATCACCGTGCAGACGCTTTAATTGTTCAAGGTCGGTAATTTCAGTCACAAATGGACCGCCGCCGACGTGTGACGGTATCGCTTTGGCGATGCCGGTCACTTGGCCTATGAAAGCCGGTGCGATACCAAGTCCCGTACAAACTCCCCCCGAGGTCGTGGAAGACGATGTCGTATAGGGGTACATGCCATGGTCAACGTCGAGCCAGAACGCTTGCGCGCCTTCAGACAAAACCCGAGCCGGCTTGTCCGCGCGTAACTGCTGATTCATATATAGGACGGTATCGGCTACAAAAACACCGATTTGTCGGGCATTTTCAACATAGTCTTTTGCAACGGTGGCCTCGTCGATGGATTCGAGCCCAGCTTTTTGTCTTAATTGTCTTTGAGCCACCAGGCCCTCATAGACGACGTTCAACAATCCTTCTGGGTTGTCATTGATTAACTCGACGCGAGCACCGGCGCGCATTGCCTTTTGGGATGCGACTTGGGCAATGCCAGATTTAGTACTTCCTTGGCGTCCCTTGCCCGCTTCCCTGATTTCATCGTCATAAATATGGTGGGGTAAAATCAAGTGAGCGGCCGAGCTGAGCATCAAATTCTGGCTGCTGACTTCTATGCCTTTAGCCCTGATATCACTAATTTCTTCGACTAGTTTGATCGGATTAACAAGCGTGCCATTGCCGATGACGTTCATCGTGCCGGGGTGCGCAATCCCCGAGGGTACTAAATGAAGAGCCAGCTCGCGCCCATCCGGTAGTACGACGGTGTGCCCAGCGTTATTGCCACCATTAAAGCGAGCGACGATGGTATGTGTTTCAGCAAGCATATCGACAAAGCGCCCTTTACCTTCATCGCCCCGCTGCAAACCAATAATTACATCTACTGACATATCTCTACGATTCTACCATGAATAAAAAATTCGCGAACGAATGATGACGGTTTTTTTGGCTATTTTCACATCAATTACTGATGGATAAAATAACCACCACTAAAATTGCTACGGCTACAATGACAATCAGCAGTTCGAGAAGCGTAAAACCAGCTTGTTTCTTCAATAATTTCAACATAAATACTCTCGTTTATTAATAGCCTCATTTTAACACGGATTACATGGCCTGGCTTTAGATTTTGTTTGCTATAATATAAACATTAGAGGAATTATGGCTATAATATGACACAAAAAAGCTCGATTAAAACAGGTCATATCAGACATGTGGTTAAATACCGTTTCTTGCGCTACGCCTCACCTTTACTGGCGAGCATCATATTGCTTGGACTAACATTTTCCGTCGCCGTGAGCGCTAACGCTTTTATTTCCCAGAGTTATACAACGACCGATCAGCTTTCTCTGGGTTCTATTGTCGGTTTACGGAATAATTCTCCCGATCAAGTCGTTGCCTCCGCAACCACCAATGTCGATAGCCTGTTAGGAGTTGTCATCAACGCGGCCAACTCACCGCTCTCACTCTCTAGTGGCCAAGAAAATCAAGTCCAGGTAGCAACCAGCGGAACGTTACGAGTATTGGTGTCTGACATTAACGGTACTATTGTTCGAGGCGATCACATCACCGCCTCACCAATCAGTGGAGTGGGCATGAAAGCCACGGGCAACGTCAGAATCGTAGGAGTCGCCCAGGGTGACCTGGTTATGACTACCGACGGGCAGCAATCCTATATTGACAAGTCAGGCCGTAGTCAATCGGTTGTTTTGGGGGAGGTTCCCGTCCTCGTCAACGTCTCGTACTATTTTAAGGAACCGGACAAGACGATAATTCCGTCAGCCCTGCAAAACGTCGCCAACACGATTGTCGGCAAGACAGTCAGTACCCTTCCAATACTGATTAGCGCGGCCATCTTTGTGGTAACCATTATCGTTGTCGCCAGTATCGTTTACTCTATGATTCGTAGCAGCATCATCTCGGTTGGACGCAATCCGATGTCACAGTCGGCAGTCTATCGTGATGTTATCCAGCTATCGGGACTGGTGCTGGTAATACTAGCCGTCTCGGTAATAGCAATGTACCTAGTACTGACAAGGTTATGATGCTATGAATCCTACTTTCTTACAGCTATTTCTGCTCCTCAACGTCTTCCTCATCGGAGCGCTGACAGCTACCGCCGTACGGCATGCCTACGCTCACTTTAGACCTGTTCACCCTGAAACCAAGAAGCTCCGTCCCACCGAGCAAGGCGCGCACTTGCCCGCTCTAGTTAAAGCCCAACTACTGCAAGCTGCTCAAGTGAAGTTCCAAGCCGTCCTAAACCGTTCTGCCGATGAGTTGCAACATGACCTAAAAGCCACTTCGATCCAGATAAATAAACACCTGGAAAAGCTTGGTACTGCGGTGGTCACTAACGAAATGCACCGCTACAGCGGCCTCATCGACCAGCTACGCAAGCAGTCGGCGGCGACTGCAGTCGGCGGCGAGTCAAAAATAGCTGAGTATAAAGCTGAGTTAAGGACTAAGCTTGATGAACGTCAGGCCGAACTTGAAGCCAAATTGACCGATGAGATGATGACCGAGAAGCAACGCCTGATACAACAGGTAGATACCAAGCTAGCCGATGCGGTAGCCTCTTTTTTGGTTGAAACGTTACAGCACAATGTCGATCTGGGTGCCCAGAGCGCTTACCTGACAGCTATGCTCGAAGAGCACAAAGCCGAACTCAGCAAGGGAATTACCGATGAAGCTTAAGCTGCCCGACAGCGTAGCGTCGTCGCAAGATTTGACCGCCCTACTGCTAGAAGTACGGACCTACGCCCGCTGGTTCACCCACGAATCCATAAAAAAGCGGGTCGACGTCAAACATAGTTCAGAGCCGCCGACCTTGTCGCTGGCCACCACGGAACTGATACGTGCCTGGGAGACGAAGAAGGCGCTTGATAGTCAGAGTCTTGACGGATTGATTGAAGCCCTCGAAGCATATGCTGACACAGCGCGCTCCATCACTATTACCCTGTCGGCGCCACCAACAAATGGCCTCAAGGCAACCTTGGTTGCCTGGTGCCGCGCCAACATTGCACCGAACATACTGGTGACCTTTCAGTTTAACGCTACCCTTATGGGAGGTATGGTCGTACGTTACGGCAGCCGGGTGTTTGATTGGTCGTTTCGGCGCCAACTACTAGCCGCCCGCGATCGTTTTCCAGAGGTATTACGCCGTGTTTGAAAACCAAGCTTTTCAGCGTTTAGTCGAAGCCGATAACCTGACCGGCGAAGTCGTTGCCGTCAACAGCTTCATCGTGGAGGTTAAAGGGCTTGAGGGAGTCCGCCTGGGATCGCAGGTGCTATTCGAGGATGGTCAACGTGGCTTGGTCCGTGAAGCCTACGGCGACCGAGTCATCTTGTTTAATATCGATTCAGAAAAAATGGCCCCCGGGACATTGGTCGTCCTACAGCATGACGTCCTAAGCGTGCCCGTTGGTAAAAATCTTGTCGGTCGCGTCGTCTCTCCGATGGGCCAGCCACTGGACGGTCAAGGCGCACTCAAGACGACCGCCACCTCGGGAATCTTCAACCCCGCACCCGGCATCATGGCGCGCAGTATGCTAGACACTCAACTAGCCAGCGGCGTCACGGCCGTCGACATGTTCTTTCCCGTCGTGCTTGGGCAACGCATCGCGATTTTGGGCGACAGCAAATCTGGTAAAAGTACCTTCCTCAGCCAACTGAGCGCCAACCAAGCAGGCACCGACCGAATCGTCGTCTACGTTTTAATCGGGAAACGTAAGGTCGATATCGAGCTCCTTTTGGCTGGCCTGCGTGAGTCTGGCGCCATGGATCACACTATCGTGGTACTGGCCGATATCTTTGACTCTCTGACGCAATCCTACCTGGCGCCGTACGCCGCCTGTGCGATGGCCGAGCACTTGTGGGCCGACGGGCAAGACGTCGTCGTCATCTATGATGACCTCAGTAGCCACGCCGAGGCCTACCGGCAGTTATCATTACTTCAGGAAGTTGACCCTGGTCGCGATTCGTATCCTGGCGATATGTTTTACGCCCACTCTAGCTTATTGGAGCGCGCCGGCAAACTGCTAAAAAATGGCAAAACGCTCACCGCCCTGCCGGTCGTCTTGACACCCAATGACGACATCACCGCCTACTTATCGACAAGTATTATGTCGATTACCGATGGCCAAATCATCTTTGATCTTGGAATTTTCCGTAAGGGCATACGCCCGGCCGTCAATGCCGGCCTCTCGGTATCGCGCGTTGGTGGTCAAGCCCAGACGAACCGCCAAAAACGACTATCAGGTACGCTGTTTAAGTTGCTGGCCAATTACAAACAGGCCGAAGAGTTCTCCCACTTTGGCTCGAGCTTGTCCAAGGATGCTCGGATTGATTTGACTCTTGGCAAGCAGATATACGAAGCCCTGCAACAGCCTCCCGAAGAGCGTCATACGCTCGTCCAGCAGCAACTCGTACTCGAAACTATCATCTTGGGCGGCGGTGAAATAGATGTCGACGTGACGGGCCTGAAAGAATCGGTCAAACAAATGGATAAGCAGGCAAAGCACGAAGATGACTTTGACCGCCTGGAGGCCGAGTTACTCAAAAAGCATACCATTAAAACCACGGCGAGCACCTTGGCACCAGAAGCGCACAACGAGTCACCAGTCGCAGCAAAGGAAACTTCCAATGCGTCGCGCTAGTGCCATCGAAAAAGAGAGCGAGCAGATCACTACCGTCGAGGACCTGACCAGCGTCTTCGAAAGTATCGCCAGTACCCAGGTTGCAAAGGTAAAAAACAAAGTAGGGCTGTCTAAAGAGTTCTTTCAATTATTATGGGCCAGATACACCTCCATCCGGATTGACCCCAACACGCGGATTACAAACCGCGAACACATCGACGGTAAATCCGACAAAGTTTTCGTTATTATCTCCGCCGAAGCGGGGCTGAGCGGCGACATCGATTTGCGCTTGATTGAAACGATGCTACAGAACTATGATAAAGACACCACCGATATCGTCGTCCTTGGCACCCATGGCGCCACCCAGCTTACCCAGAGAGGCATCCCCTTTAGCCATTATTTCCAAGTGCCAGAGAGCGACAAATACATCGACGTCAGCCCTGTCATCGAGGCCATAATGCCCTACTCGAAGGTCGTCGTTTACTACGAAGAATACGTCTCGCTCGGTGTTCAGGAAATCAAGATGATTGACCTGATATCGAGCATGCGCGACATGGGGCAGGAAGTCGATGACGAACACGCCATCACGGTTCAGGGCACTATCTTTGAACCATCCCTCGATGAGATCGCCGATCAGATGGAAATGATTATGATGACCCTGACACTCAGCCAGACCATCCTCGAGTCGAGCTTGGCCCAAGCCGCCAGTCGATTTAACGCCATGGCAGTAGCTAAAAAACGAGCCCGCGAACTTCTGAGCGACTACCAACTGGAGTTCCACCGCGCTAAACGCTCCGAAAGCGACCGCCGGCTGCGCGAAGTCATGATTAGCCTAAAGAAAAAACGAAGCCATTCAGGAGGCAAACGATAATGACTACTACTGCAAAAAAATCAGAGGCTAAAGTGGGCATCATCCAGTCACTACGCGGATTGATGGTCGAGGTCCAAATAACCGGTGAGCGGCCCGACATAAAGGAGCTCCTGATTGTCGAGGGCTACCCCGAGGTATTCCTCGAAGTAGGCTTCTTTAAAGCCTCTACGGCCGTCTGTGTCAATCTGACCAACAGCCAGGTACTGCGCTGTGGACAGAGGATTACGCGCAGTCACACCAAAGTAACGGTACCAGTTGGCCCAAAGACGATGGGGCGGGTGTTTAACGCTCTGGGTGAGCCGCTTGACGATGGTCCCCCTATTAACGAGAACCGACGTGCCATCAGCGAACCTGCCGGCACAAAGAGCTACCGTAGCAGCCAGAAGCTCGAGCTGCTTGAAACTGGCCTCAAGGTCATCGACTTCCTCACTCCTTTTGTCAAAGGCCGCAAGATTGGCATTGTCGGTGGTGCCGGTGTCGGCAAGACAGTCCTGACAATGGAAATGATCCACAACGTGACCCGTAGCGAAAAGAGCTTGTCGATCTACTGCGGTGTCGGTGAGCGTATTCGCGAAGGCAACGAGCTATACCAGACACTAAAAGACACAGACGTACTCAAGAACACCGTCATGTTCTTCGGGCAAATGGACTCCACGCCGGCCATCAGGTCTATGGTTGGCCCCGCAGCAGCCACCGCCGCTGAATACTTCCGCGACGAGGAAGGTCGCGATATCCTTTTCTTCGTCGATAATATTTATCGACACATTCAGGCGCTGACCGAACTATCAACCAACTTAGGACTTATCCCCTCCGAGGGTGGCTATTCGCCGACGGTATTTACCGAACTACGTCGGCTGGAAGATCGTTTAAGCTCGACCGAAAAAGGATCGATTACTTCCGTGCAGGCCGTCTATATCCCCGCGGACGACCTGTCCGACCCAGCCGTGCAAGCAATTTCGCAGCAAATGGATTCGGTGCTCGTGCTATCACGTTCGATTGCCGAAAGTGGTATTCGCCCGGCTGTCGACCTGCTAAAAACCACTTCTTCGCTATTGACGCCGCAAATCGTGGGTGAGCGCCACTACCAGCTGGCCGGTAAAGTGCAGGCAATTATGCAAAAGTATGACTCACTCAAAAACATCATCGCGATTGTTGGCGAAAATGAATTGTCCCCCGCTGACCGCAAAGATTATCAAAACGCTATCAAGCTCATCCAGTTCTTTTCACAAGATTTCGCCGTGGCCGAACACTTGTCTGGCAAGCCGGGACAGTACTTTACCCTTGAAGAAACATTGGTTGGGATTGAGGAAATTCTCGGCGGGAAACCTGCGGCCGAATCGGCGGCGCCAAAGCAACCAGTTGATGCCGCCCAGGCCAGCCAAAAATCATGAGCTCCCAGCCAGCCGATACACCAGAGCTAACCGTCATCGCCCGGGCGCCGTTTCATGTCTACTACGTAGGGCCCGCTCAAACCGTCACCGCCACCAACAAAGTAGGCCGATTCGACATCTTGCCCGGACACGCTGATTTCTTTTCCATGTTAATCCCAGGAGAGGTAATTATCGAAACGACCTCCGAACCGGTAATTTTTAAGATCAAAGACGGCATCATCACCGTCCGTGATAATAGCGTTCAGCTATTTGTAAATATGTAACGTCGTAAATAGCTCGTGCGACCTACTGCATGACTATGTAGTCAAATGCATACCCGCCTGGCGCAAGCGCACCGTTGACACCAATACTAAATCCCCAGGCAGTCCGGTTGACGTACACGCTTCCCATACCAGGACCAACTGCAGTTACGACCACATGGGGCGTTGTGCTGTATTGGCTGCGAAAGGCCACTTGCGCCAAAAGACCATTGCCTCCGCTGGTGCCGACATTGACCGCTACGGTGCCCGAGGCATCATTACCGCTAATCGACACCGTGCCATTTGCACCGACAGCCGAACCGGGGCCAACGCCTGGAGCTGTGCCCCTGGTAATAATGTGTCCCCCGATAGTTAACGTAGTGTCTGAAATTAGACTGCTGGCTTGGAAGCCTCTCGCCGACAGCACCCCGCCCACTGCCAGATTGCCCGATATGTTCACGCTATTATTGACGGTTAGCAATTGGCTGACCGTTACGGCACCCTGTAGCCGGGTCAGCCCTAGGACGGTTAAGTCTTTCCGGAGGTTTAAGTTCGACACCGTGCCATCGCCGTTCACATTCAACTTGTTGATTGATGTGTCACCCGCCTGCAGATTTGCCAAGCTGGCGTCCGTCGCCGAGAACTTACTGTTAAGCGTCAATTGACCAGCAATACTCACGTCACTACTCACCGTCACTTTGCCGTTAAATCGGGAATTAGGACCAATTACGAGTTCCTCAGACGAGTTGCCAACGGGATTCCGACTGACGCCAAGCTTATCTAACACGCCCGAGCTAAGCGTCACTCGTCCCTGGTCCAGCTCGCCACCGGTAGTAGTCTGGCCTTGCATCACAAAAAAGATAATAACCGCATTTACCGCTAAGATTGCCACGACAACCGCGAGGCCAATAAAAGTCGCCTTGTGACTCGGACGATACGTGGTATGACGTCGCTGCGGGCTCACCTTGGGCGTAACCGAAGCAGCAGCTTCGGGGGCTACTTCATCGTCGGCGTCAGCCTGAGGTCGGAGTACCTCGGGAGCCGGTGGTTCCGTTGTCGTGTCTTTTATTTCGGAGGGGGGATGGCCTGTCATCTTTTATACCTTGCTTTACTTCCCCGTTAGTATACCGCTTAACCTTACGCTGGGCAAACTTCTCGCTTGGTCCGCGCAATTGACTTGCAAAATTATCCTATTTCGTCAACAATAGGAACCATGCCAAAGAGGTTAACGGGATGGATAGGGGTATTTTTATTCTTAGCAGTTTGGGCTGTCTTTCAAACGGTGCCCGCCACTGCCAATTCTCCGCAGTCTCCTAGTTATCGGTTCGACGAAAGCGCCATTGGCGCCGGAGATCTCATTCAGTCCAACTCAGCCAATTATCAATCCAGCACTGCAATGGGAGATTTGGTAATTGGCAACGCTACATCCACCAACTATCAAGTTGAGGCCGGGTCACAAACGACCGCTGACCCGGCATTATCTTTTTCTATCAACAGTTCTGGTAGTAATTTTGGCAGTTTTACCGCCAGCAATGCAACCGTGACGACCGCCAGCTTCTCAATCTCTAACTACACTAGCTACGGTTATATCGTGCAGATTATTGGTAAACCGCCGACTAATGGCAACCACACTCTTCCCGCCATGACAACCACAGGCGCATCCCAATCCGGCACCGAGCAGTTCGGCATCAACCTAGTGGCGAACACGTCGCCTAGTTCGGTGGGCGCCAACCCAAATAACGGGCAGTTCGGTTTTGGGGCGGCGGCTACTAGTTACGGAACATCCAACCAATTTCGCTATGTCAGTGGCGAAACGATTGCCGCAGCGCCGAAAAGTTCAGGTATCACCACCTATACCATCAGTTACCTCGTTAACGTGGCCGGTTTAACACCGGGTGGCCAGTATACGAGCGACCAAACGCTCATTGTCACTGGCACCTACTAATTGCTTTTATAAATTATCTGTTGACACACCATAACGCTCGTGCTATTCTTCTGTTAACAAATGTAATTTAAAACGAAATACAAAAAACAAAAAAATGACAAAACAAAAAACACTGACACGAATACTAAGCGTAGCCACTCTGGTCGCAACTCTTGTTGTTCAGACCTTTCCACCGAGTTTGGTCTCGGCCGCTCAAATCACAACTCGCAGTCTGACCCTTCAGGCTGGTGCGACTGACGGTGGCTCAAAGCCAGGTGGTGTCGTCAATCACCTCTATAACTTCACTGTCGCCGGCGGTAGTGTTGGTTCGGTTAAATTTCAGTACTGTACGACAGCTGCTCCCGTCGTAAATGGCCTCGACTGTAACCTTCCGGTTGGAATTAATACGACAACAGCTACGCTTGGCCTTGAAACTGGTGCTACTGGCTTTAGTAACATAAACACCGCCACTAACGGTACGGTCATCATTAGCAGAGCCGCAGCGGCAGCCGTCGGTGCAAGTGCTCTTAGCTATAAGCTTAGTGGTGTCACCAACCCTACAAACGCGAATGAAACATTTTTTGCTCGAGTATCAACCCACACCAGTCTCGATGCGACCGATGCCACCCCAGTCGACTCCGGTACGGTGTCTGCTAGTACGGCCTCTCAGATTATTCTAGATGGTACTATGCCAGAATCACTTGTCTTTTGCGCCGGTAGAACGGTCGGCCTGACTGGTGGTGTGCCAGACTGTGCGACCGCCACTAGTGGCGCCATCAGCTTCAACCAGCTATTTTCACCGACCGACACTGCGACTTCGACCTCACAAATGTCCGCCTCAACCAACGCCGGTTCAGGCTATGTCATTACCGTCAATGGACCAACCCTCACCTCAGGTGCTAACACCATCGCACCTATTGGCGCCACAGCCCCTGGTATCCGCGGCGTTAGTCAATTTGGCCTTAACCTCAAAGCCAACACTACCGCAACCTCGACTCTTGCTATCGGTACCGAAGTTGCCGTACCTTCCAACGGCACCAACTATCGTGCCCAGGCCACAACCGACTACAGCACCATCGACAACTTTAAGTTTGTATCAGGTAACGCTGTCGCCGACAGCGCCAACGGCGGAGCTGGTGGATCAGACGCCCAAATTCTCACCGCCTCATACATGGTCAACGTACCTGGTAGCCAGCCCGCCGGTACCTATACCACGACGCTTACCTACATCTGTACTCCTACCTTTTAATTAAAAGTTTCTGAATCTGTGTTGACGGACATTTGACGCTTATGCTACAATTCTCACAAGAAAGTGAGTGTGTGTGGCTATGAGTGTGAGAGTAAGTGGTACGAAAGTAAAACTGAGCGGGAGAGTATTATTAAGTCTGCTGTTGTTGACTGCGACGGTGAGCTCTGCCTTTCAAGCGCAGCCTGCCAATGCCGCACAAATCACAGTTCGCAGCCTAACCCTACAGGCTGGTGCAACTGATGGTGGTTCAAAGCCTGGCGGCGTCGTAAATCACCTGCTGACCTTTACTGTGCCCTCAACCTCACCTGTTGGCTCAATCAAATTTGAGTATTGTACTACCGCCTCTATAGCGGCGTGTGTCACCCCAACCGGTCTCGTCACTACCTCGGCAACACTTGGTTTGGGACGCTTGTGATCGGAGCGCCAGTCGCCGCGCGCGCGGCCTGGCTGGCCTGGGCGGCGACGGCACTGGCGCTCGTCGCCTGTGCCGAAGTCGCGACCCTGCCCATCGCGGCGGGCAGCGGGCCGCGGCCCCAACTGCCGCCGCCGCGCACGACGCTGATCCCAACCGTGAACATCGCGCCGGCCAAGGGCTGGCCGGCCGGCGCCACCCCGCTGGCCGCCGCCGGCACGCGCGTGGCTGCGTTCGCGCGTGGCCTCGATCACCCGCGCTGGTTGTACGTGCTGCCCAACGGCGATGTGCTGGTCGCCGAATCGAATGCGCCGCCGAAGATCGACGACGCCAAGGGCCTGGTGGCCCGCGTACGGCGTTGGGCGATGGGCTGGGCCATGCAGCGTGCCGGCGCCGCGGTGCCGAGCGCCAACCGCATCACCCTCTTGCGCGACAGCGACGGCGACGGCGTGGCTGAGCAGCGCTCGGTCCTGCTCGACGGCCTGCACTCGCCCTTCGGCATGGCCCTGGTCGGCAATGCGCTCTACATCGCCAACGCCGACGCGGTGCTGCGTTTTCCCTATGCCCGCGGCGAGACGCGCATCGGCGCCGCCGCTGTCAAGCTGATCGACCTGCCCGGCGGCCCGATCAACCACCACTGGACCAAGAACCTGCTCGCCAGCGCCGACGGCAGCAAGCTGTATGTGAGCGTGGGCTCGAACAGCAACATCGCCGAGCGCGGCATGGCGGCCGAGGCCGGCCGCGCCGCGATCTGGGAAGTGCAGCTCGCCAGCGGCGCCCACCGCGTTTTTGCCTCCGGCCTGCGCAATCCGAACGGCATGGCCTGGGAGCCGCAGACTGCGGCCCTCTGGACCGTGGTCAACGAGCGCGACGAACTCGGCAGCGATCTGGTGCCCGACTATCTGACTTCGGTGCGCGACGGCGCCTTCTACGGCTGGCCCTACAGCTACTACGGCGCGCATGTCGATGCGCGCGTGCAGCCGCCGCGGCCCGACTTGGTGG
>JAYTAD010000006.1:0-1834 GCA_043737705.1 Candidatus Saccharimonadota bacterium
AGCACAATACTTTGACTATTTGAAACCGGTCGAAGAGGAAGCCCTTGTGGTTCCTATGGAGACCTATGACATTGTACTGGGACTACCGTGGTTTAAAACACACGACCCGGAAATTGACTGGGCTTGTGGTTTACTTCGCTGTTTGCGAACCCCGGCCAAGAACTCTACAGAGACATTTACATCTCACTTTACGGAGAAATCTACATCTCCCACACGTACGTTTGATGCATAGCACATCACATTACACGCATTAACCGTTGTGCCATAGCAGCCGACGACGCGTTTGACAAAACCCCACTTGACGAGGAGCTTATACCTCGGGGCAAAAGTACGATCTGTGTGTATATAACAGACTACATGACTTACCGTTGCGCTAGATAAGCCATCGGGTTTTACATCTCCCGATATCGAACTGATTTCGGCGAAGAATTTGGGCACGTTATTGCATGAGTCAGACGTCGCTAACGTATACGCATTGAAGCTATTTAAAGCAGAAGGCGATACAGGTCTGCTGGGAGCCACAGATATTGGTGGGCAACCCCTGACGAGCAGAGAGCAGCTACAGTAGGAGGGTACGCTGGAACTCGGATACCGGGGCCAGATGACTACTACTGTGTAGCCGAGACCACGAAGGGAACTGCTGGCGCGCGTGTGGACGTGACGAATTAAGCTCCACATGGCAGTGAGACCGAGTACCCGGATACCGCAACTAGCCACCTTAGATAGTCGTTTACCTAAGAATTGAGCTAACAAGCGGAGCACTAGATGACGGTACGAATCACTCGTTTACCGATGACGGTACGAATTACTCGTTCACCGACGATGGCGAAGCTATACCCGCTATCTACGAAGAATTTCTTGACGTCTTCAGCAAAAGCGAAGCTGAGAGTTTACCACCTCACCGTGAGGGTATTGACCTCGGGATTGACTTAGAGCAAAACGCTAAGCTCCCATACGGACGCATATATAACCTGTCCGAACTCGAACTTCAAACATTGAAGGCATATATTGACCAAAACCTGTCTAATGGGTTTATCCAACGATCGACCTCAGCAGCTGCCGCACCGATCCTGTTTACAAAAAAGAAGGACGGGGGCTTAAGGCTATGTGTCGACTACAGGGATTTAAATCGAATAACCATTAAGAACCAATACCCCTTACCTTTAATATCCGAGCTAATTGACAGAATGAAACATGCCAAAGTATTTACAAAGCTCGACCTACGAGGCGCTTACAACCTCATCCGAATTAAACGGGGCGACGAGCACAAAACAGCCTTTCGCACCAGATATGGGCAATTCGAGTACCGAGTTATGCCATTCGGATTGACCAACGCACCTGCAACATTTCAATCGTATATCGACCAATGCCTTTCACCATACATCGACAAGTTCGCAGTATGCTACCTCGACGACATATTGATTTATTCAAGCAACACAGAGGAACATGAAGATCACGTACGCAAGACCCTCACCAGACTAAGGGAGTGGGGCCTATATTGCAAAGCATCAAAATGTGAATTTTCTAAGCGAGAAGTTAACTTCCTCGGATTTATGATATCGACCGACGGTGTCTTTATGGAGCCAGCACGGATCGAAACGATCGAAGAATGGCCAACCCCGACATGTGTAAAAGACGTACAAGTCATGCTTGGATTCACCAATTTCTATCGACGATTTATTCGCAAATATGCCAAAGTAACGGCACCCATGACCGACCTAACAAAAAAGTCCAACGATCCATGGGAATGGACTCGAGCGGCGGAATTAGCCTTCCAAAAATTGAAAAGGTCCTTTATGGAGGCACCAATCCTTCAACATTTCGACAGCGAAAA
>JAYTAD010000007.1:0-28365 GCA_043737705.1 Candidatus Saccharimonadota bacterium
GCGAGCTTTAGCTCGTGAGTTCCGCAACCGACAAAGAATTGAAGGTGCTACGCTGAGCGCGGACTGGGAGCAACCCCAGTGATTTTCTCACTTTTGACAGCAAAAGAGAGGCTTTTGTTTCTTTTAGCCTAAAAAGAAAGGACTGTAATTTTGCACATTAAAATAAGCGCGTTTTTCTGCTATACAGCGTTACTTTGGCAAAAGTAAGGATTAAAAAAATACGACCCTCTCGCTCGGGTCGTATTTTAGTTGATCGGAAGGTTGTTCTATAGAACCTGGATCTTTTTTGCTTGTTCTTGCTTGACCTTGCTAAAGCTGATTGAAAGTACGCCGTCTTTTAGGATAGCTTGTACTTCATCTTCTTTGACACTAACAGGTAGGGCTAGTGTACGGCTGAATTCGCCCCAGTAGCATTCTTGGATGTGCCAGTTGGTCGCATCGCTCTCGTCGCCGCTATTGAGCGTACCGCTGATTGTCAAAATACCATCGCTGATACTGACATCAAGTTCTTCTTTGTTAACGCCGGCTGTACGAGCCTTAACAACAAGCTTGTCGTCGGTTTCGTAGACGTCAACTGCCAGTTGGCCAGGAAACTCTTCTTCGCTGTCGTCCCAGCTGTCTTCAGCTGGTGCGGTAACGTTAACGGTACTGGTTGTTATTTCGTCGTCGTTAAGGAAAGCTGCTGCCAGCTCATCCTCAATCAACAGATCGTCGTTTTGTTTACGGGCCATGATATCCTCCACTTTCTCTAGGCGCTATTGACAAATAGTCCCTCACATTATAACCAACATGTGCGGTATAATCAACTACATTAGCCTATGAAACGTAAAAAACACAATGATTGATAAACTCCTGTCTTTTGTGGCTCCACACCACTGTTGCGAGTGTGGTGTTGCGGGTGACCTATTGTGTGACAATTGTAAATATAACATCATTTGTGAGTTTCAAAACGTCTGTTTGGCGTGCGGACGGCCTTGTGGCGCGACTGGACTATGTAACACTTGTCGGGTGCCATATACCCGTGCCTGGTTCGTGGGTGAGCGCAGAGATGTTTTGCAACGATTGGTAGGACTTTACAAGTTTGAACGCGCTCGATCTGCGTACCGAACGCTGGGCGATTTATTGCTACAAGCAATTCCAGAATTACCTGCCAATGCGATTATTATCCCCGTCCCTACTGCCGCCAGTCATGTACGCGAGAGGGGTTATGACCACACCGTACTGTTGGCGCGCTACGTTGCGAAGCGTCGCAACTTAAAGTGCGAGCAATCACTGACGCGGACAACCAGTACAACCCAACGCCACGCCTCGGCGGCTGAACGCAATCAACAGGCCAAGGCGGCATTTGCCGTAAAGGGAGAGATAGTAAAAAACACGCCATACGTTCTGGTCGATGATGTCGTGACGACCGGCGCGACGATTAAGTATGCTTCACAGGCCTTGTTGGATGCGGGCGTCAGTCAGGTTTGGGTGGCCGTTGTTGCCCGGCAAACCCTCGACTGAAGGCCTGGTATCTGTTAGAATATGCAACACGGAGAGGTGCCCGAGTGGTTTAAGGGAACAGTCTTGAAAACTGTCGTGTCAGCAATGGTACCGAGAGTTCGAATCTCTCCCTCTCCACCAAATTAAACAACGACCCTGGCGGTCGTTGTTTAATTTGCCCTCTCCACAACTCTCCGGGTCCTGTCGTCCGATTTACCCCTAAAATTTTTATCGATTACAATCAAACAATTTTGGGGTGGCCCCATCGGACGCCACCCAGACGCGCTGACTGTGCGCATTTTGTCGCTATTTTAGGACAGATAGCTACTATCTTTTGCTCACCTCAAGATAATTTGGAGCCGAAGTCGTAGGCGGACTAACCGGTGTGTCAAGTGCTGGCATAGCCTCCAGTACGTCGCTTTTTGCTGTCACGGACGCGATAGCAACACCTTGTTCGGGACTGCATTGTCGATTGACGCCTGCTGGCTTAAACCCAAGCTGGTCACCGTTGATATAGGCAACGCTATCGTACTGGGGCTGACCTTGAACAACCGAGCGAAATGCAAAGCGCGTGAGTGATTGTGCCTGGCACGAGGAATCTATCGTTAAAATATCAAATTCATAGGGCGGGTTTGTGTCTATACCCTCTTTGGTATTGGGAGCACGATTGAATAAGCCACCGCCCGTAAAGCTGCCAACTTGAATACGATTATTTTTTAAGTCTGCCTTATGCATGTGCCCGTTGATAGTTATGCCGGCCTTTTCGATGCCTTCTGCCCCGTAGGGCTCGTGGGTAGTGACGATGTCGGGCGTTAATAAGTCGACGAAGCTTTCATTAAAGCGCGTTATGGCGGGGATTTGTTTTTTGTTGTTCTCTTTGTTATCATCACCGAAGTAACGCGGGTCGTTGAAGCCAGCAATCGTAACGCCGTTTATGCTCGCCTGGTTGTACGTATCGGTGTCGGGTTGCAACAAAATGACATTTTTTATTTGAGATAAGCGGGTCGCTATCTCATTCGAATCTGCTTTGTTGGCGTCATGATTACCCAGGGTGATTAAATAGGGCACGCCGAGGCTTTCAATGGACGCGGCAAAACCGCTGGCGTTAATTTCCTCGCTATAGCCAAAATTAGTTAAATCACCCGTATCGATCACCGCAGTTATACCGCGCTCGGCAATAATTTGCTTAAGCATTGGGTATTGATTGACACCGTGCATATCCGATACAAGCAAAAACTTGGCTGCAATCAGTTGATCTGACTCGGGTGGGACGAATTTTTGTTGGAGTTCGGTCGAAAGGACTAACAGGCTGGTGATAAACGGTTCCATTTGTCGTGAACGTGTTTGGATATTGGACATCAGAGAGCGATTATCGTAAATATGAGCCAGCAGCCCATCGGTTGTAAAGGACGAATAGTTGTCGGGCTGATAGTTTAAGGCGGCTTGGCCAGTCGCGGCCCCAAAGGCCAGTGCACCGGCGGCCGTTCCAGCGACTAGCTGGTGGACACTTGGGCGTCCACGTTTATACAAACCGGCTCCAGCCAGCAAAAGCGCCTCAGCGGCGACGACGCCGATGCCAAAACGCAGCGCCAGTTGCTCGGCTGCCGAAGTAATCGCCTGTTTTTCCTCAGAATCTGTTGGAATAAACGATTCGATGTCGAAACTAGTTTGTTGGGCCATCTCGATACTTTTACCGCTTAGTCTGGGCGTTATCCTAATTCCTGGAGACAGGGGTACCCAGGAATCAAAGCTTGCTTCTAGGTCGCCAGCTGTTGTCGTTAGTTGAATGCGCGACATGTCGGCCGGTGAGGCAGATAATGACACCTCTGCCTGGTAAATATCGCCAATGCTAACCTCTACCGGGTACGCGCTTGCGGCAATCACTCCCCCTGTGTATCCGGTAACCACAGTCGTGGCGGCGATTCCAAGACCGCCCAAGCCTCTACGAACACGAGCTTGCCATTTTCGATGCTTTTCGGGATAGGAGATTTCCTCCCGTGGTTCGTTTTCCCTCATAATATTTCTACTATAGCAGTAAGGTGTCTTTTTGGAAGTACAAGATTACTAGACGTTTGTTCCCGCAGGCCCACCGTTTGTGAGCGAACCAAGAACAAAGTTAACTGCCGCATACGCCAGAAATGCGACAACAAGGCCAACAACAGCGTAGAGAATTGTATTTTTAGCACCGGTTACAGAGGTGGGGTTGCCGCCAGATGTCACGTAGCGCAGGCCTCCGATAATAATCATAACCACACTCAAGGCGCCGATGATAAACAGCAGTATGCTGGTTATTGTTGAAACCACACCACCGACACCGAATAAATCTGCCGGCTGACCATCCCCTCGTGCGGCGTTGACGCCACCCTGCAGGGACAAGTCAAAGTCACCGTTTCCGAATAGTCCTGACGCACCGCTGTTGCCGCTAGATACGCCTGTGCCGTCTTGTACGACTACACCATCACCTATTGCCGCATAGACCGAAGAGGTAGAGAAAAACGAAAAGATAGTCAGTGCAATGATGAATAACAGAGGGCCAAGGTTCGTGAGGTTTAGCTTCCTTATGGCCAACTCCTTTCTCCTATATAATATAGTAAGATTATAGCAAATATTTGCTAATAAATCTAGCTCTCACCTCTTATGTATGCTACAATCAAGCAAGCGCGGAGGGGTACCCAAGTGGCTTAAGGGGATGGTTTGCTAAATCATTAGTCTGGGGAGACCTGGAGCGGGAGTTCGAATCTCCCCCCCTCCACCAAGAAAAAAGACGACCATCTGGTCGTCCTTTTTCTTGCCCGGCGTAGCGATTGAAGCGAAAAAGTAGTTCTATTTTTTCGCGAATGAGCGGAGGAGGCCGCAGGCCGCTATCTCCCCCCCCCCTCCACCATAAAAATAACCCACACTACTCCAACCCCGCTCATGCTATACTGTAGCTATGAAGCCCGACCAGCAAGATAACTACTGGCAACATGACCCTGACGAGGTGATTGAAACAAATACACCCGAGACTAATTATGTGGAACCAAAAAATGCTCCCGTTGTCGACGCACCTATTAATTGGATGGCCAGCGAGTACATTCACCCCGAAAAGAATGGCTTGTGGTACGTTTTATTCGTCATTGTCACACTGAGCCTCATCGCTGTTGATTTCTTTTTGTTAAAATCGTGGTCGTTCTCGGTACTCGTTTTGGTGATGGCGGCCTCGGTCATCGTCTATTCCAGGCGACCACCCCGTAGTATTCAATATACGCTCAGCGGCCAACAGGGGCTGTATATTGGCGAGCGCCTGTATAACTTTGCCGATTTTAAAGCTTTTGGCCTAATCCGCGACGGCGAACACCACTCGATTATGCTGATTCCCATCAAACGATTTGCACCAGGCGTTTCAGTCTACTTCCCCGAAGAGGTCGGCGAGAAGATTGTCGATATTTTAGGCGTCAGACTTCCAATGGAGATACTGAAACTGGACGCCATTGACCTTATCGTTCGTAAGTTACGACTTTAGCTCCTCCACCTTGCCTCATCACCTATGCGCATGCTACAATAGCCGTTGTTCGCTTCATTTTTATGTTGCTGAAAGTACCTTCTAGTTACAATAAAAGCGTGTTCGAATGTGGCAACACAACGGGCGCGCTTATATGGACTCGTAGCTCAGCTGGATAGAGCGTTGGCTTGCGGAGCCAAAGGTCGCAGGTTCGAATCTTGCCGAGTTCACCAAAGTAAAAACCCCACTTTCACGTGGGGTTTTTACTTTGGACGCCCCCGAACAAGATCCGAACCTGGCTTTTGCGCAGCAAAAGAGGTTCGGCGTAGCGAGTGAAGCGAAAAAGTGTTTACATTTTTTCGCGAATGAGCGAAGGAGGCCGCAGGCCGATATCTTGCCTAAATATATCTTGCCGACTTCCAACCTTAACTACGGGTCCTGTCGTTCGGCTTACCCCCAAAATTTTTTACCGATTACGATAAAACAATTTTGGGGTTGCCCCACCGAACACCACCCGTTGCGAAAGGCGTTGGATTTAAGCGTCTAAATCCCCAAACTATACGTCAGCGTTACGGTCTTGGAATCTTCCAGGTCATAGACAACTTCTTGATACAAAAATTTAAGATTATCGGCGTCTTTTGGCACCTCAAAGACAATATTACCTTCGGCTTTGGCGCCTTTTACTAGGCTGGCGCCGTTAAAGATGGGCGGTGAGGTAACTGTCGGTGAATTGCTAACAACGCTCTTTTCGCTCACCTTCACCCCGTAATTTGTAAATGGCCGCGTGCCGGGACTGGTATTTTTAACACTCAGCTTCACAACAATTAGCTCTTTGCCCTCGCCGGCGCGCAAAGTTTCGACCTCTGGCACGAAGTTGCGCTGCACCGAATTAACTTTTACTTGAAAAGCACCAAAGACGGCCGTTTCGCCTTTTGCGAAGTCCTTTTTGGCGTTAATTTGCGCTTTAACTACTTTGTTTTGCTCGGCTAAACTACGACTGAGGTTCGAAATCGTAGAAGGAATGGTCCCCGCTTGCATTAAGGCTACAATCCAGATTGTTGTAAATATAGCGCCGGTAAGGGCACCGATTCCCCCCGTTATAATGCCAGCAAGCGCAACACCTGTGCTGCCCGCTCTCTTTACGCTGACGATACCGAAGACGACGGCGGCTGACCCAAAAATGATTCCCAAAAAAAACCATCCTGACAAAACTGCCAGGATTCCAAGGACTAAAGATGTAATAGCGAGCCCGCTGCCCGACTGTAAGTGGTATGGTTGGGGGCGCTCTGAATAGTAGTTTCGGCTAGATTGATTGTTCATAATAATCCTCCTTGTCTCTGTATCTAATATACACTTACATTAAGCAAATTATCAACTAGGACGACGACACGGGGCTAGTCTGTTAAAATAAATGACGATGGAGAGATGCAGGAGTGGTTTAACTGGCCGCTCTCGAAAAGCGGTGTGGCGGAAACGTTACCGAGGGTTCGAATCCCTCTCTCTCCACCAAATAAATTACGCCCCTAGCGGGTGTATTTTATTTGGTGGAACAGAAGGATTTGAACCCGTATTTTGCAAAGCAAAAAGGGTTCGGCGCAGCGAGTGACGTAAAAATGTGTTTACATTTTTTTACAAACGAGCGCAGAAGGCCGCAGGCCGCTATCCCTCTCCCCACTAAAGGTATAGTACTAATGGGACCGCTCTACCCAAAGATATATAAGGGTTAGGGTTGGTCTTTTAGGTTAGCTAAAAATGTTATAAATAGTCCACTGCTGTGGTACAGTTGACGCATGGAATTAGCCCAATACCCGGACAGACTTGAGATACAGAATAAGAATATGTACAAGTTCATAATGCCCATAGTCGGCTTCTTCGCTGGGCTATTATTGCTAATATTATGGCTTTTATCGCAGTTATCATCTACGGACATATTGCGGGTCGATACATTAACCGGAGTAATTGGTGTTTTTCTTATGTTTAGTTGCGGAGTAATGGCATATGCGGCCGACGAAAGAACAACAGTCTTAATGCGTGACGGTTTAAGCAGCGTCATTACTAAGCGCAGGATAAGCGGAAAACAACTCATGCAAACTTTTTTAGCATCAGATGTGGTCAAAATTGAGTTTGTACATGGCTTCACAAAAGAAAGCTGGGGAAATGTCAATCGAAGTAGCTCCATCTACGTAGTACTCAAGAACACAGATAAGATCGAAGTACTTATGAGGTATGCTATTCGGCCGGTCAGTATTCCTATTAAGCATAATCAACCTCCAATAGATGAGGCAAACATTATTTCTGGATTTTTGAAAGTTCCGCTGGAAACCGTGGACATTGTGAGCCTGGATAATGGCATTAAAAACTTCGGTAAAGCAATTTCCCCACCACAGTATGACCGTACAAGAGTGATACTTCAGGCACCAACTCAGGAAGAACTCGACAAAAAAGAATAGACGAAACTTCGCCCCTTTATGATATCTGGTGCAACGGTTTAGCCGACTCTTATATAGGTAACACGTAGCCCAGGTGTGTATGGTCGATACACCTGTCGGCTCTCAACAAATGGTGCGACAATACTTACTCCCATCTATGCCGATGGACTGACCACAACAATAGTGTACTACCTAAAAGGCAACCAACCCTGTGGCACTATCGGTGGCCTGAATAATGTCAGTCGATTCCAGCTCGATGACGCAACTTCCTGTAACATGTCACTTCCGTCTTTATAGAACAAATAATTCACCGAGTTTAGTAGGTCATAGCCATCTCCGGACGGTGATTTTTCTACCGTTAATCAAACATCCTCTTAAGTTCCTTAAAATCACCACGAAGCGACGACGTGTCGCTACTAATTGTGCCGATAAATCCATTCTCCCGGGGCGCGGCGATATCTTGGATGATTCGAAATAACAAAATAAATTTTGGTGTCCCTACGGTCTCCGCAACGCCTTGTAGCTTATCAACAAATTGCTTAACTGCCTTTTTCTGCAGGCTAGATAGAGGTGGAGTAACATATCGGATAACTAGTTTGACAATCCCAAGCAGCCCTGCACCGACGCATATAACCATAACGATTGGTATTGCCAGCAGCAACCACCAGTCGCTCAAAGTGGCCAGCCACACAATCAATGCCACAAGAAGGCTAGCAATCACAATGCCAACGATGAGTACGGGGTAAAACACGCGGTTGGCGAATTCGGCGCCGATAGATCGTATAGCGAGCAGTGATGACTTCATACTACTTTAGTATAGCGAAACGAAGGCGTATCGTATAATGAACCTATGCAACAACCATCAATCTTTACCCGCATCATTAACGGCGAAATCCCCAGCCACAAGATCTACGAGGACGACAAAACCCTGGCCTTTATGGATATTCACCCCGTCGCTGAAGGCCACGTTCTGGTCATATCCAAAGTCCAAGTCGAATTTGTCTGGGACCTTGAACCGACTGATTATGATGCCCTGATGCGTACCGTCCAAAAGGTCGGACGACGCCTGCGAGACGTCATCGGCAAACCTTACGTCGGGCAAGTTGTCGTCGGCACCGATATTCCGCATGCCCACGTCCACGTCGTCCCCTTCACTCAGACCTACGAGCTGAAACGGACGCTGGAATCGGGCACGGCTGAATCTGACCACGGAGCACTGGCGGCGTTGGCCGAAAAGCTGCGTTTCTAATGTCCATACGAATCCTTGCTGTTGGCAAAAAACACGAAACATGGGTGCTTGAAGGAATCGAGCGTTACCAGAAGCGCCTGAAACGCCCCTTTGTTATCGAATGGGTGCTGTTGCCACATTCCGCTCGGCAAGACTCTGACGCCCGCCGTGAGGAGTCTGAACGTATAGTGTCCCGCCTGACTGCCGATGACTATGTGGTGCTGCTCGACGAGCGGGGCAAAGCCATCGACTCCCCGACTCTGTCAAAACTATTACTTGATCCATTGCAGTCGTCTCGTCCGGTGACGATTATTGTCGGCGGTGCCTATGGCGTCGACGACAGCGTTCACTCCAGAGCAAATTTCGTCTGGTCATTATCGCCCCTCGTCTTTCCGCATCAACTGGTTCGGCTCATCCTGAGCGAACAGCTGTACCGCGCTCAAGAAATCGCCGCCAGCGGTCCGTATCACCACCAATAAAGCTCAAACTTCTTGTGCTTGCAATCCACTACACCGTTGCTATAGTGAAACAAATTGCTATAGACGGGAAGTGTGGAAATGAGAGAAACCGAAAAGACGAGTCTGTACGACAAGTTGTCTCCCGAACTGGTCGAGCTGGCTTACACCAAAGATGCTTTGTTTGATATAGAACAAAGCCAGGCCCAACTTGGCGACAGGGTATCGGAAACGGAGCGTCGGATTGAGCGAGAATTACAACACGCCCTCGCTTCCCTCGCCACCACCCAGGAAATAAGCGACGATGAGCTTATTGGGGGTTATTCTGAAATTATTCAAAATTTTAGTACCGTTAGGGAGATTGATCGTTTTGAGAAGATGCTGAAACTGCGCACCAAACTGGTTCCAGGCGAACTTGTCATGTCACTTGTGCCGAACGGATCAACGGTTAAATCGATTATCGAGATAGCCGGAAGCAATAATCATTCCTCAGCCGCACAACCGATGATGATTCGCACGGCCGTCGACTCCGAAATGTACAAAGCAGGCAATCGCCGATATGAACATGATTTAATCTGGTCTGTCCCGGTAGAGGGAGGCTGGGAGAGTTTGTGGGTTACCACGGGTCAGCTGATTGGTCGCCAAGCTATCAAAGACTACCTCGACGTTGAAGGCCTATATAGCCGTATGTCCATGGATGTTCTGGCGGGTCTGTACGGGGCGATTGGCGAGGATGAAACAGCTCAGGAATACCGAGACGAGGCCATCGCCGACGCTCTCGACGAGCTTGCTTATTCAGCTTTGCCCTCCCAGACGAGGTAGCCACCCGACAACAACAGCTATCTATAAACTGACATACAGTTGACAATAAACAAAGCTTATGCTACTATGCTACTTGTAAACCTAACAAAAAATAAACATGTTTCCATTACTTATAAACCCCCTCCCACTCCTTCTCACTCTCAGCACCGCCTTCGGTGTGCTGGTGCACGATACCCAGCTCGATACGGCGGCCAAGACGGCATTGACTGTTCCGATTGCAATCGTCGGGTATGCTGGTGCGGATATGGCAATGAAAATGAATGACCAACATATCCATAATGAACGCGTTTCTGTCTCTCAGAGCCTAAGTAAATTAAAAGGCGAACAGCCTCGGACGCAGACGCGTGGCGGTGATGATAAGAAGTATTTCGTTCAGAAAAAATCCAGTGTCCACTCGCATGGCAGTGAATATATCTGGCCGTCTATTTAAGAACTTGTAGCTCATCTTGCAGGCGCTGAATCAGCGCCTTTTTCTGTTCCAGCTGCTGTTTGGACTCTTCGACCAAGGCAGCCGGGGCTTTGCTGACGTAATTTTCGTTATCAAGCCGGCCATTTAGGGCCCGGACATCGGCGTGAGCCTCGGCCAGACGAACCTCGAGGTTTGATTGGTGTTCGTAGAGCATCTCGGGCGAGACGTCGAGCCAGGCTTCCCTACCGCTAGTCGCCAGGCGGAGGCCGCGCGCTTGATCGACGGCCGTAACGTCTTTGAGTTTGGCCAGGCGCTTGATTAACTCGCTGTTATCGGCGATTAAACTGTCGTTGGAGTACAGCAGACTGTAGCGGTGGTTGCCAGGTAATTCGGCGGTCACAAAGCGGGCTTCGACCACCAGTTTTTGCAGACAATCAAACTCGGCACTAGCAATCTCATCAAAGTCGAGTGCTGCGGGCCAAGTTGCCTTCATTAATAGGTCGTCGTGCCACGACAGGGTCTGCCAGATGGTTTCGGTGACGAACGGCGCAAACGGATGAGCCAGTTTGAGGCTGGTATCGAGTACCCAAGCGAGTAAATCGAGGTTATCTTGCTGTTTGCTGGCTTCGATGTACCAGTCAGCCACGCTGTCCCAGATAGCGTGGTACATGCTGTCGCTCGCCTCGGCGAAACGGTAGTCTTCAAGTTGGCGCGCAATATCGGTACTGGCGGTGTTCAACTCGCGAATAATCCAGTGATCAGCCAGACTTTTGGCTTCGGGGATATGCGGTTGGTGGCTGTCACCAATCTTATCTTCGATAAAGCGAGCGATGTTCCACAGTTTGTTGGCGAAATTACGCCCCGCCACGACTTTACCGACGCTAAAGGCTTGGTTTTGGCCGGCACTGCGACTGGCGACAACACCCAGGCGGAGGGCGTCGGATCCGTAGGACGAGATTGTCTCCATCGGGTTGATGACGTTGCCTTTGCTCTTGCTCATTTTTTGGCCTTTTTCATCGAGTACCATACCGTGCAGATAGACATGACGGAAGGGAACCTGGTCGGTGACGTAGAGCCCCAGCATAATCATGCGAGCGACCCAGCGGTCAAGCAGGTCACTGCCGGTTTCCATCACGCTGTTGGGGTAAAAACGTGACAGGTCTCCCCCACTCAGCGCATCAGTGGTCACGAACGGCCATTGTCCGCTACTAAACCAGGTATCAAAGGTGTCTTCCTCTCGACGATATGTTGTACCATCTACAACGATTAGCTTTTCGTCAACGCGATCATCAAAAATCCAATCATTGGGGTCGTTGACGTTTTGAAAAGCTGGAATAGGAATCCCCCACGGAATTTGCCGGGATAAGTTCCAATCGTGCAAGTTATCCATATATTGAACCAGAACTTGCTTGCGGCTGGCAGGTGTAAAGGTAACTTCGTCGGCCAGAATAGCTTGTTTGGCGCGCTGAGCTAGCGGCTGAATCTTGAGGAACCACTGATCTTTAATCAGGGGCTGGATTGGCAGTCCACTTTTGTAGTCATAGCCAACCGTGTGTTCGATAGTGGTTTTGCCACGGAGTAGCTCTTGGGCTTCCAGGGCGGCGACGGTCCGTTTGCGAGCGTCCTCGGGGGTCAGACCAAGGAATTGACCGGGCGTGTTGATCATGGTGCCGTTAAAGTCGATAACTTGGATGCGCTCCAGGTTGTGGCGTTGGCCGATTTCGAAGTCATTGGGGTCGTGAGCGGGCGTCACCTTGACTGCGCCGGTACCATATTTAGGATCGACGTAGTCGTCACCAATAATCACCAACTCACGGTCGGTTAGTGGCAACATGACGCGTGTCCCAATCAAATGCTTATAGCGTTCGTCATCGGGGTGGACGGCGACGGCAGTATCGCCAAACATTGTCTCTGGTCGGGTCGTGGCGATTACCACCTCGCCTATTTTGTCGAGTGTCGGGTAAGCGATTAGCCACAGTGTCCCCTTCTCTACTTTGTGATCAACTTCAATGTCAGAGTAGCTGGTTTGGTACGCAGTGCTGTAGTTAACGATGCGTTCACCTCTGTAAATAAGACCTTCGTCCCACAGCTTCTTGAACGTCGAATTAACGGTGGCGATGACTTTTTCATCAAGCGTAAAAACTAAATCTTTCCAGCTAGCGCTGACACCGAGGGCGCGCAGTTGCAGCTCCATGTTGCCGCGTTGTTGTTCGACGAAGTTCCAGACTTGGCTGTATAGCTGCTCGCGTGAGAAATCAAAGCGACTTCTCCCCTCTTTAGCCAGCTCTTTTTCGTAGACAACCCAAGTTTCAAAGCCAGCGTGGTCAGCCCCTGGGATATAGGCGACGTCTTTGCCCTGCATACGGTGGTAACGAGCCAGGATATCTTGCAGCGCGACCGTTAAGGCGTGGCCAATATGGAGATTGCCATTGGCGTTGGGCGGCGGCATGACGATACTAAACGGCTCACCTTGCCCCGTGGGGTTAAAAGCACCACTTTTTTCCCACATAGCATAAATATTAGGCTCGTATAGGTTGGGGTCGTAGGCTTTGGCTAATCTCATCTGGAATCAATTCTCGTATTAGTGTTATTTTTCACGTGAAATTTGCATCAGGAGTAATAAGGTTTTCATGTGAAAACACGTATGGTTCCCCTGTTCCACGTGTTTGTTTTCACCTTGTATTATACCACACGTTAAACCATGTATAATAGAGGTATGATTGAGCTACAACAGTGCACTGATCAGGAAATGTGGGACGACTACGTGCTAGAGAACGGTGGGCACCCACTGCAACTGTGGGGTTGGGGACAGCTCAAAGCGGCCCATGGCTGGAGTGTTGACCGTTTTTTTGCATTTGATGTCGACGAACGGATTGTTGCTGGCGCCCAAGTCTTGACGCGTAAATTGCCCGTGCCGCTGCGCGCTTTTTCTTATATACCACGAGGGCCGTTAGGCGAAGAGGGGAGTCGGGCGGAATTATTGAACGCCGTGGCTGAAAACGTCAAGCGCGAGTATCATGCGCTTGCGCTTTCGATCGAGCCGGACACGATAGATTTTGAGGTACCAACGGGGTGGATACGGGCAAAAAACCGCGTCCTTCCAGCCAGAACGGTTATTTTGGACCTGCACAAGACAGAGAACGACTTGTTGACGGACATGGTCAAAAAAACTCGTCAATATATTCGCAAATCGGCCGCCGAAGCCATCATAATCAAGCAGGTTCGGGGCAGGGGAGAGCTCGAAAAATGTCTGGCGGTCTACCGTCAGACGTCGGAGCGAGCTCAATTCGGCCTGCACGGCGACCAATACTATTACGATGTCTTTAATATTCTCGGTGACCATTCACCAGTGTTTGCCGCTTACGTGGACGATGAACCGATTGCCTTTTTGTGGCTGGCGGTCAGCGCCGATACGGCTTTTGAGTTGTACGGTGGCATGAACGACCTGGGTCAGCAACTACGCGCCAACTATGCGCTCAAGTGGTATGCCATCCGTAAAACTAAAGAGTGGGGCCTGAGCCGCTATGACTTTGGGGGCCTGATTGGCGACGGCGTGACGACGTTCAAGAAAAGCTGGACAACCGACGAGACCGAACTGGCCGGCACCTTCGACAAGCCACTATCACCGATGTATAAAGTATGGAATAACGGCCTCCCAGCCGCTAAAAAAGTCGTCCGGTCAATTAAAACGTTGCGTAAATAACAACGATTAACCTTTTGACCAAGCGGTTTTTGTCATCGACAGGCTGGGAATGACCTCCAGCTCAAATAGATCAGTTGGCTGGTTTTTCTGGGCGTAGTAATAGCCGAGCGTGGCAATCATGGCTGCGTTGTCGGTGCATAAGTTCATGGGTGCATAGTCGATGTGAAGGGGGAGTCGCTGACTTAACTTACGGCGTAGCTCTTGGTTAGCCGCCACGCCACCAGCAATCACGACCGATTTGGGCGCGAAATCACGAAAGGCCCGTTCGGCCTTATCGATTAAGGTCTCAGTCGCGATGTGCTGAAAGCTGGCGGCGAAGTTTGCCCGTTGAACATCATTTAAGAGCGCCGCAAGGTCACGTGAGGGAAAAGTAAAGTCGACGCCTACTTCGCGCTGGACGGCCCGTAGGACGGCTGTTTTAAGGCCAGAGAAGCTGAAGTCATAAATTCCAGACATTTTAGCCTTGGGTAGGCGATAGGCGAGGGGGTCGCCGTCAAGCGCGGCCTTGGCAATCGAAGGGCCACCAGGGTAGGGGAGGCCGATAATTTTAGCAACTTTGTCAAAGGCTTCGCCGACGGCGTCGTCTTGGGTTTGACCCAGTAGCACGTAGTCACCGTGGTCGCGAAATAGCACCAGTTGGCTGTGACCACCGCTGACGATTAGTGCCAGCATCGGAAACTCTGGTTGTTTTTTTGGTGTTTTGCCATCTACCATCTCCCACCTACCATCTACATCTTCAGTTATGAAATTAGCATACACGTGGGCTTCAACGTGGTGAATAGGGTAGAGCGGCTTGTTTTTAAGGATGGCAAGCGTTCGAGCGGCTAGGGTGCCGACCAGCAGTGACCCAATCAGGCCAGGCGCGTAAGTGACGGCAATGGCGTCGATATCATCCCAGGTTAGGTTGGCATCGGCCAACGCTTGGTTGATGACGGGATTAATCACCTCGATATGGCTGCGAGCCGCCACTTCGGGCACCACGCCCCCATAAACGGCGTGAATATCGATTTGCGAATTAATCACGTTACTTAACAGCACGCGCCCGTCTTGCACAACCGACGCCGCCGTTTCATCGCAGCTACTCTCTATTCCAAGTATTTTCATCTGTTAATAAGTGTAACAGAAATTAAAGTTCCTACTATTTACTATATAATTAATAGGTAGGGTAGCTGGCTTACCTGGGTGCCTCAGGAAATTAGAAATAATACATGAGAACAGGAGGATAGTATGCTAAATAAAATTACGCCCAATTTATGGTTTGATGGCAATGCCAAGCAGGCAGTCGAGTTTTACGTGTCAGTCTTTCCGGATAGCAAAGTCACTGGAACGTCGTACTACCCAAAAGAAGGTTTGCTCGATTTCCAAAAGAATCTTGCCGGCAAAGAACTGGCTATTGAATTCGAACTAAGCGGACAGCATTTTGTAGCTATTAACGCTGGACCTGAGTTCAAATTCAACGAATCAATATCTTTTTCGATCGCCTGCGAGGATCAGAAAGAAATTGATTACTACTGGGAAAAGCTTTCTAGTGTTCCGGAATCCGAGCAATGTGGTTGGTGCAAAGATCAATACGGCCTTAGCTGGCAGGTTGTTCCGAAGAATATGGAAGAATTAATGAAGTTGCCTAATGCGTTTTCTAACCTGATGCAGATGAAGAAGATTGTTATCGCAGATTTCTGATATCCCAAGTGTTAACGCAACAGAAAAATTAATTTGAAAGAAAAGAAGAGGAACGATGAATGAGAAATTATAGCGCGGATAACGTCGATTCCTATATCGCCAGTTCAGAGCCAGAAGCTCGTCCGACACTTCAAGAACTACGCAAAGTAATTAAATCGACTATTCCAAAAGCGGAAGAATCAATCAGCTGGGGCGTGCCATTTTACAAATATCATGGCCTGCTTGGTGGCTTTGCCGTATTTAAAAACCACGTCAGCTTTGGGCTGGCGTTCGTGCTTGAAACTAAAGTCCGTGAGGAGCTTGCCGAAAAAGGCTACACCACCGGAAGTAAAACCGTCCAAATCAGGTTTGACCAAAAAGTACCGACCACAGCCATAAAGCAAATTCTTAAAGCAAAGGCAAAAATAAATGAAGCCAAAAAAGCGATAAAATAAATTAGCAATTATAAGGACACAGACTCGTGGTTGCGAAGTATGGCTAATATGTTATGCAAAGGACGGACCTTTGCACGCAGCTAACATCGAGTTTACATATTTTTATAAACATTATTATTTTTAACAACACTTCTCGTTTAGCTGTTGTAATAATTGCTATTGCTTATGTTTTGCTGAGGCTATATTATAGCTCTATTAAATATCGGAGGATGTGGTGGGCGCTATCTTTTGTACTGAATTACGTAAGCTTGTTTTGGTTATATCAAGTGTTTTAACAGTTCAATGTGTACTGTTGGTGTGGCCTGTTATAGCAACAGCCGAAGACTCTACAAAAACCTGGTCCTGGAGCACTATAAAACCCACAGTTTTTAACTCGAGTCCAATAGATAGCGTGAGTGGTTCGGACACTTGCGCAACTTCATATCAATCCAAAGATATTGCTGGCGAAATTGGGGTAAGGCAAACTTGCATGACAACGGGGGAGAATGTAAATTTTGGAATGTATTTTACGGGGCACGGTTATCAGCCAACGATTAGTTTTGCGTATGATACCAAAATGTACAAGGTATTCGGTGCTCCGTGCGAGCAGTCGCTGACGTGTCGGTATTTGCCAGGTTCTGACACACTCGTCACTTCGCAACATGTAGTTAACAACTATGTCCGTTCGCTGGTTGTTTATAAGAATTTTACCAAACGTTTGACCAGAACCCTCAACCGACTATTACCGATAATAGAGTATAGTTTTGATTCATCTAACCCCGATTATATTTTTAAAGGTCCCAGTGGATATGCGTGGCCAGTTGGTGGGTTTGGGGGTTCTGACGACGGTAAGTGGCTGGCGGTTGAGTTTAGGCAACGAGGTATAGGGCTATTGAATGTTGAAACCCTAGAGATGAAGCGCATTTCTACGCAAGCTTTTAGCTACGGAACTGGGTACGATCCTGCAAGTGAAATTGCGGTTAGTAATGGTGGTCGACACGTTGCAATCATGGGGTCGAATGTCGGACTTACGGTTTATGACATTAACTCGGGCTGCGGAGACGTCGCCGTTGATGAGAATATGGGTGGCGTTAAGCCAATTCAGTACCCCTGCAAGGTAGCCTCGATTGATACCGAAGGTTTTATTCATCGATTTTGGGGAGGGTCACATCCTAGGTTTAATGATGACGGGTCCGAGTTGAGGTTTTATGCTATCTCGTACCTTCGCGAGCTGCGCGAAGTTACCCTGCGGACGGACGGCTACATAAATCAAAGAGTTGATTATTTGGCTATGGGTGACTCGTTTTCAAGTGGAGAGGGTGAGACAGACGATAAGTACTATATCAATGGGACAAATGATAGATATGAAAAATGCCATACTAGCACGCGGTCCTACCCGTATTTAATTGCTAAAGCGCTCGGTATAGAGACTCAGTATGTGAAGAGTGTGGCATGTTCGGGCGCGGTGACAGGTGATATTGTGGGGGATGATAAGTTGTATCAAGGGCAAAATAAGCGCTTGGCAGACAAGGATTTTAATCTCTCTGGTGCGCAAATTACTACCAACAAATCAGCCGCAAAAGAGTTGTTTATCCCGGGCCGAGTTCATCAAAATTCTTTTGTAAATATCTATCAACCAAAAGTTATTACCGTTGGAATTGGTGGCAATGACGCTGGATTTATGGAAAAGCTCAAAACATGCCTGGGTACGGATACGTGCGCCTGGGCTGGAACGGCAATCGGTCGAGAAAAGTCCGCCTTGGAGGTAAAAGCTCTGTTCGGTACTCTCGTTAATACCTATACTGAAATTCATAACGCTTCCCCAAATTCAAAAATTTACGCCATTGGCTATCCAAAAATAATAGACCCAGACGGCAAATGTGACCTTCTTCATGGCAAGCTTCTTGATACCGCCGAAAAAGAGTTTATGGACAAAGCCATTGTCTATATTAACAGGGTTGTTGCCGCTGCCGCGCAAAAAGCCGGAATAAAATATATTGATATTGAAAATAGTTTCGACAATCAGGCTTTATGCGGGACTACTCATCCAATTGTTATGAATGGTATAAGGATTGGTGATGATTTTTCGGTGTCAGCTAATACGGACTGGTTTAAAGTTATTGGACAAGAAAGTTTTCATCCTCGCCCGACTGGACATACAAAGACAACTGAGCGTATTTTGAAAGCAGTTCCCAATATTTTGAATTACACTTATTGTACTGAAGGGATAGTTGTATGCCCGAGTAATACAGTTGCGCCAACACCTTCTAGCTACTGGTTGGTTGACGGTCAGACGCACGATTACGCATCGCAGCACATAGCTTACTTTACCAAAGATCAAGATGGTGCTACAAATCAACGACAAAAAACTATCAGCATGGCAAGCTTTTCGTTTGTTCCCAACTCTGTCATTAAAACGGAAATTCAATCACAGCCAGTCGCACTTGGTGACTTCGTAGCGGATTCAATTGGAGGCATAAAATTTAATGTTGAATTACCTAAGGATCTAGAAGAGGGCTTTCACACGCTACACCTATACGGTACATCATACTCGGGTGAGCCGATAGATTTATATGAAGTTATAAAATACGAGTTGCCTGTTGTAACGAACGGAGATACTAAACAGGAGAGTGCGCCAACTCTCAAAAGTGATGAGTTAGTGGCGGCAACAAAACTAAGCACGCAATATGTCGCGGAGTTAATAGGTAGTTCTGATATCGACGTACTGGGTGCTACAGCCAAACGTACGAGCGAGCAATTTGGATCAGCTACGGCCAAGCAGGGTCTTGGCGACACGGACAATAGAATTAAACCGACGGGTACTATAAGCATTTCTACGAATGGTTATATTATCCCAAGCTTGGCATTGCTTATCCTAGGTGGCGTCTACTTTGGTTATAACAGTCTCAGAAGAAACAAGTAGCTTATCTGTGAACTGGACCGTACCAGTCATCGCGTGCTTTGTCGGCACAGTTTAGGCTTATGTCAACCGTACCTTTATTGTTTTCGATAGGAGTCCCGTACCGCTCTTTGTCAAAAACACCGCTAAATTGGTCTAGCTTAATAAGGTACGTGCATCGAATATCGTTTGTTATAACGTAGTATTTTTCGGCGCTACTAACGACAAAACTAACTCCAAATTGTCCAATTGACTGCCTATCTAGTTCGGTTGTCGGCTTGAGGCTGTTTGAGCTATCAATAACTGGGTAATATTTTTCGTGCAGTGCACTAACTTGGGCAGCGGACGTGACATCTATTTGTGTCGATAGAGATGTTCCACATAAAAATTCACCCGTTGGCCACGGTCCTGCCAGGATATCATCGCAACTCGCCTCATACTTCCATTTCTCTACATCACCAGATTTAGCTTTAACCGCTTCATATATGAGCTTAGATTGTTTATCTAGCGTTTCAAAACGAGCTTTATCGATGTTATCAAAGATTGGTGCCGTCACCATAGTGCCAATGATAAAGAGTATAAATAATACAGGGATAGCCACTATAACGAGCAATATTTTCTTAACAATAGTCATTTTTTTCTTGGGGGTATTTTCCATATCCTGACTATACCACGAGTGTTATAGTACATATACACAATTTATGCAGAGGACGGTTCTTTGTAAATACATTATGATGTTATAATAACTACATGCCGAGTAAAAATGTGCTTAAGGTTGACGTGGCGGATAGCTATTATCATATCTACGCGCGTGGTGTAGGCAAGCAAAATATTTTTCTTGATGATAGTGATTTTAAATTTTTCATCTCGTTATTTAAACGATATCTTTCTCGCGAGGATTCTGTGAATGAGCGCGGAGCAGCATACGCGAAACTATATGAATCTATCGAACTGCTGTCTTATTGCCTGATGTCAAATCATTTTCACTTATTGGTATACCAGATCGAAGAGGGGACGATGACGAGATTAATGCGGGGTGTGATGGCATCGTATAGTCACCATTTCAACAAAAAGTACAATCGAACGGGTCCTTTGTTCGAAAGTCGCTACAAGGCCTCAATGATTTCCACCGACACCTATCTCTTGCATATCAGCCGATATATTCACCTTAACCCAATTAAGTGGCGGGACTATCCTTATTCATCACTTTCGTCGTATTTAGGGATTACTAGTTCGGATTGGCTGTCGGTTGCGCGAATTATCGAACTTTACAATTCCAAGTCTGAGTATTTGCAATTTCTAGAGGATTATCAGCAAGTACACAATGATCTGGAAATTATTAAGCACGAGCTTGCTAACAAGATTTAGATATTACAAACTAAAAAAGTCAAATACAAAGAACCGTCCTTTGCATGAATTCCGAGAAAGTGCTTGTGCTAATTACGTCTTATTGATTAAATAAACTCACTTATTACTTCACGAAAGGAAAATAGTGAAAAAAATTAACTCTCAATCAGGTAACGCGCATATCGTCATTATAGTTATATTAGTGATTGCTCTGGTTAGTACGCTTGGTTTTGTATTTTGGCAGAACTTTATGCAGGATAAAGACGATTCCGCTAAAACGTCAAAACAGACCTCGCAAAACGCTACGATTTTACCAGATATGATTGAATACCCCACCACGGTCTTGGTAAAATCTGACGCCGAAACGGCTCAGTTAACCAACGCTCCGGCCAGCTTTAAGGATTTTGTCGTTCAGACAATCAAAGCCGACAACATAGCGATTAGCGCTGAAAATAGTAAGTGTGTACGGGTTATCGGCGTCGACAAGATATACAAACAATCTTACACGCTTGGTTCGGTAGGCGCGACAGGTCTGTCGGGCAATGAAGATGGCTGTCTCGGCGGCGCAGTAATTCTATGGGGAATTGTCAGTGGCTCATGGATACAAATAGGCATGACCCAGGATATCGGCTTTCTTTGCGAAGAACTTGAGAAATACAAAGTCCCTTCTGCCATCGCCGGAACCACCTGTTTTGATGGCTCCGAAAACGGCAGAGCGTACAGCCAATCCTAACACGCCAAAGTTTCAGTAAGCTTCGGTCGCGTAATCACAACAATTATAAAAAACATACTTAAAATACAAAGGTCCGTCCTTTGTAGCGTTATGCGATAAGAGAATGAAGGAGATAACAATTGCGAGCATCCATTATTTATTGGATGCTCGCTTTTTAAGCGCAAGTTTTTTATACTAATACTATCGTGACGAAGAAAAAACAAACAAAATCTTTTTTACAGCTTACAAAACATCATTTTCGGATGGTTGTTGTCCCACATAAAAAGAACGACTATCGTCCGCATTTGATCCGCCGTTATGGGATTATTGCCATTGTCTTTGTGGTGGTAGGGCTACAGTTTAGTTACAATGCTGCTACAACTGGGAGCGTACTGGGGCGCGAGTCAACCGTGACAATCGGTTCGCTACTGGACGAAACAAACCAGGCTCGCATTACCGACGGCGAACCAGCCTTAATCTTGAACAAACAACTCAGCCAGGCGGCGCATTTAAAAGCCCAAGACATGTTTGCGCAGCAGTACTGGGCACATAACGCACCAGACGGTACCCAGCCCTGGAAATGGTTTGGCGACGTTCAATATAACTACGCTGAAGCCGGCGAGAACCTGGCAAAGAATTTTACTTCATCAAATGCAGTCGTGGGCGCCTGGCTAGCCTCACCAGAACATAAAGCCAATGTCTTAAAATCTGATTATCGGGATGTCGGCTTTGCCGTGGTTGACGGAGTACTAAACGACAAACCAACTTCAGTCGTGGTTGCCTTGTATGGTATGCCGGCCGAGAGCGCCGTCGCAGGAGCAGAAGCCAAGTTTAGCAAACCGCCAATGGCCGTTACTGCTAGCCCAGTCGTCCAATTCGGTTTAGCGCTACAGTCAATTAGTCCGGCTGCACTGGGCGGACTTGTTTTGCTAGCCCTGGCGACAGGTGTAGCTGTCGCAGCCCATAGCTATCGTCGTAAACTACCAAAGACACTACGTCAGTCATGGTACCGTCATCACGGGCTGTACAAGGCTGCAGGCATGATGTCACTCGGCGTTATGGTCATCTTTTTGTCCGGTGGTGGACAAATTTAGTCTCTGCTTATATTCGTAGTCGCAGCGTTTGTCGTACACCCTGAATCGAATTGCGAACCTCGACGCTACTAGGTAAAACTCGCATCATCAACGTGAATGCCAACAGGACGGCGAAACCACACATAATTGACGGAATCGCCTTGACGGTCGATGGATCAACAATGTTAAACAATGTGGTTGGCAGAATAAACACCAAGTAGCCAATCGCCATGCCTTGCAGTGCTTTGCGGCGGGCGGGGAGTTGATTGCCCCAACGTGACGCCAAGTAGGTACCGGTGAGCAACCAGCCGTAATAATAGGCCATAAACGGCCAAACGCTGGCTCGTTGGGCGTCAAACACAGCGTAGTTGGCATAGCAGGTCTGGCCAGTGATCGAGCCGTGGGCTAATAAGTAAAAACCGACAAAAGCCGCACAGCTGGCGTAAGCGGCACCCACCAAAACGGGTAGTTTCTTGCCCGCCAAAGCCACGACCATATGAATACCGAGTGCGGGCAGTAGCGCAATGGCGCCGTAGCCGACACGGGCCCACTCGATGCCCGACCACCCCAGACCACCACAGACCATATACTCGGCTAGTTGGAATGAGCCGAGTGAGATTAGCATCACAAAGGCCAGTCGGCTGATTGTTGTCATCTTGTAGCGCCATAGGACATAGAAAGCGAAGCTAAACTCAATTAAAAAAGTAGCGAGCATCACCGGCGGCGAAAAGCAGTAAAGTTTTCCTTGGTATTTTTTGAACATTGTTAATAGTATAAGGCATTTGGCTCAATCCGGAACCAAAATATTCGCAGTCTGTCGTAGTTACGGTACAATAGGGGTCATGGCAACAATTCGAAAACTTGTTAAAAAGCTGATTCCAACGACATTATTTAAAACCGTTGAACCATGGGGCCACTTGGTTGAAGCAGTGCTGGCAAATATTCGCTTCGGCTTTCCCGCGCGCAGCATGCACATTATCGGCGTAACCGGCACCAATGGCAAAACCACCACTTCGTTTATGATTCAAAAAATGCTCAGCCAGGCTGGTATCAAGACGGCTCTCATGACGACGGTTGCGTACGGCGTTAATAGCGAAATTACAGCGCAAGTCGCTCACATGACAACTGCCTCGGCGCCTCTACTGCAAAAACGTCTACGTGAGTTTAAGCGTCAAGGAGTTGAATGGGTCGTGCTGGAAACGACCAGTCACGCGCTGGCGCAGCATCGAATCTGGGGTATTCCCTACGAAATAGCCGTCATGACCAATATTACCCACGAACATTTGGATTATCACGGTACTTTTGAGCGTTACTTGGCCGCCAAATTACGCTTGTTCACGATGGCCGCACGACGTGGTAAAAAGTTTGGCGTGGTGAACGCCGATGATCCTAGCGCCAAAGCTTTTATTGATGCAACTCCTCGATCGATAGCCTACGGCATTGCGGCGGGCGAATTAAAAGCTAGTCACGTCAAGCTCGAGTCGGACGGGTGTCGTTACGAGGCAACCATTGGCACCGATAGCTACAACATCCATTGCAATATACCCGGTGAATTCAATGTCTATAATAGTTTGGCCGCCGTAGCAGTCGGGCGTGAATTAGGGCTGAGTAAGCAGCAAATCGAGCAGGGGATTGAGGCCTTGGGCGGTGTCGAAGGTCGCATGACGGTCGTGGACGAAGGCCAATTGTTCACGGTCGTGGTTGATTTTGCCCATACGCCAGATTCGTTTGAGCGCCTACTGCGTGATGTGCGTAAAGCGACGAAAGGCAAATTAGTGACCGTATTTGGCTCGGCCGGCCAACGCGACGAGGCCAAACGGGCGATCCAGGGCGAAATTGCCGGACGTTACAGTGATGAGGTTATTTTGACCGAAGAAGATGACCGTGACGTTGACGGTCACCAGATTTTGGAGCAAATCGCCAGTGGTGCCCGGGCCGCCGGTAAAACGACTGACAAAGATTTATTTTTAATCCTTGATCGTGAAGAGGCGATTGGTTTTGCCTTGACCCGCGTCAAGACTGCCAAAGATACGGTTATCTTGTTAGGCAAAGGACACGAAAAAACCATCGAGCGGGCCGATGGTGAGTATCCGTGGAACGAGGTTGAGATTACCAAGACAGCTTTGCAAGCACTGCGGACGGAAGACGTTTAATAGTAAGAATCGTGATGCTTGTAAAAATGGAGGCGGCGGGCGACGCGTTCGCCGATTTTAGCCCAAAGCTTGTATTGGGCAGGATAAATCACTAAATCATAACAGCCGATGTAGTCGGTGACAGTTTTATTAAAGGCAGTCTTGAATAGTCCAACTCCGTGATGTTCATGGTCGGTATCGCCGATTTTGTCGCTAGGCGGCGCGCCACAAAAGTCGTGCAGGACCGAACCGTGTGATTTGGCCCACTGGATAACGTGCCACTGCAACAGGTGACTGGCGCCATAGGTGGTGCGTTGGCGTACACTGGCGCCGTCTTTGTAGGTGCTTTTGGTTCCAAACACCATGGCATAGGCACCGGCGACGACTTTGCCGTCGACATAGGCAAAAAAGAGTTGTCCGCTACCGGCGGCCTCAAACCGCTGCCAAAAACTGCAGTAATAGTCATAACTGCGGATGCCGAATTGGCCTTCGGCAGTTTTAATTAAGAGGGCATACATTTTTTTGCAATTTGTGTCGGTGGCTGTGACGAGTTTAGTAGTGACCCCGTCGCGCTCGGCTCTTTTTATCGCGTACCGACCTTTTTGGGGCAAGGTCGTCAGGATTGTTTCGAGGCTATCGCTGATATCGAGGGTAATGGTCGAAGGGTTGGGTATAATAGGGCTAGCTTTAGTCAGGCCATGTCGGCGTAGGGTTGGCTGTTGTTCGCGGCGCAACTCGGACTCGATGCGGATGACAAACACGCCGTGTTTTCTGGCAAACGATTTGAGGGTTCTGAGTGCACTAAATAGGTCTTTGGTTGACGTGACGCCAGGCCCTTTTGGCAGGTACCATAACTTGCCGAGCGGCGGGGTATTTTTTTCCAGTACAGTGATTGCCAGATTGCCGACAAACACAAAACGCGGCGTGTAGCCACCAGTTTCTTTTTGCATGGCAAATTCGTAACTGGCAAACACATTGCCACCATCGGGGTTGGCCAGGATATGAGTATTCCATTGAGCAATCTCTTGTTCAGAGGCAAAACGAGCGGTCATTACTACCATTGTACCGTTAAACCTATAGAAATGGAAAGCGGCCCAGGGAGATAACTTCCTGGGCCTTTATTTTCCCTCCTCGGGATAGCGTATGATGGTTGCCTTTGCAACCGAATCGGTTGCGTAGGGCAGATGTAGGATGACAGTTGTACCGTCATCGATGTCCTCGCACATGACGCTCAGCTCTTTGCTGAGGTCTTGGTCGAGGAGTTCCGTGCTTCGGACGGTGACTGTCCTTGCTTGGTCTAAGACCAAAAAGACTGTACCGCCACTGTTCATTGCTTGAAGAATCCTTTTTCTGAGATCCTTCGAGCGTCCAACGTTACCCATTATCATGGCCATGACAGGCCTTCCTGTGCAGAGAGAACTATATTATATTAGCATATTTATAGAACAAAAGCAATAGCTAGAGCCGTAATTCACGAAACGCAAGCTTCAGTTGGTAGGCGAGAAAGTCTGCGCGATTTTGAATATCTTTCTCCTGTAAGTTAAGACTGAATGAATCACCAAGGTCTGAATCAGTAAAGCCAGGAAAGACTACAACGACATGCTGATCTTTGACGTTATGATCTCGTTTTTTCTTGGAAATCGCATAAGATATATGATCTTTGTATATCTTGTCATAACCTCCGCGAATTGCAGCAACATCGCTCAGCGATGATTTGATGTCAATTTTGATTCGATGACCTTTGTGCATGACAATCAAGTCACCACCCCTGAGGTCGTCTTCGATTGTACCCGGGCTATAGTTGACTGGCGTTCGGTCGAGAAGCTGACGGCTGATTGCTTCCGTTCGAGCTCCTCGCGTGGCGTCTTTGATTCCTCTTTCGACCACTTCTGCTTGTCCGGGGAAGCTTGGGATAGATTGCTCAATAAGTGCCCTGTTCACGTCCGATGGCTTAGCTTGAGGATTGGTGTAGGCGTAGTCCGAAAGCAGCTGATTGTACCAGACCATATAGGGTTTGAAACTTTGATAGTAGTTCCATTCCTCGTCTGTCAGACGGCGTTTTCTGCGTTCGTTATCGTAATACGAAACCTCTTCTTTGCTATGCATGAAGCGGGGCGCATTGGCGAGGAGCTTGATTTGGTCGGCCTGGCTTTGCTCGATAGATTCGTCTTGATTGTAGGTATTGCAATAATCCTCTGCGTAAACCGATAGGGCATTTGCGTATTCAACGGTAGTTCTGTCAGATAGTTGTCGGCCTTCGTTTGCAAGCGTTTGTAAGAATGTTGATTCTGTAGAGAATCCACGGACTACCTTACTCGCCTCCATCCAGCCGGATGGGGCTCTGTACTCAATACTGTCGAGAGTTCGTTCGTTGGTAAGGTATGGTTTTATCATTTTTTTGTTTTTAACTTTACTATATATATTAATAGCATAAACAAGATAAAAAGTCAACTAAGGCCGAATATAACGGTTTAACGGAACAACGTACCTTTATTGACGATTATGCTTAGTTGTAGTATTTTAGGTGTAGATAAGTAAAAAACATAAATAACTTAAAACAAAAAGGAGAATCTATGAGTGAAGGATATCCACAAAACCAAGAACAGCAATTCTCAACCCAAGACAATGAGCAATCTAGCGAACAGCCACAGTTCAAGGGTGAAGATGTGCAAGTTACCGAACCTAATTCTGTTGAGGAAAACGGTGGCATGGATACGCGTTGGGATCATGACAAGGCCGAGACTATGGCAGCAGTTTTAAAGGATGATGGATCCTTTGACGAGGTGATCGAGCACAGAGATGCAGTTAAACAAAAGGTTAATTCTAAAGATTACTTAGATAGGTATACCGAAGTCGAGAAAGGCGATCTTGAGTATTCGCAAGAACTCGCATCTGAACCAGCGGATGCGAGACTGCCTTATGGTTCGACTCAAGCGGACCGTGAAAGGCAACTCGAGAAAGACCAAAATAAGTATGATACCGCCGTTGTCGAGACTCATGCTTTAGGAGAGAGAGCTATCGAGAAATCACGACAAAGAGTGGAAGATAAAGTAGAGGAGGTCCTTTCGCCTTATCAAGAACTCTACGATATGAACCCCGCCATTTTTGCTGATATGCCGACGAAAGAATTCATGGTTATCGCCAAGGGGCTCGCAGAAATCAGCGACGAAATTGAGATAAATGAAGACAATTCAAACAGGCTCGAGTGGTATAACCACAAACTAAAAGATGCTTTTGAAAATAAAAGTCTCGTTAACTGGGGCATTATAGACAACTTCAGACAGGATATATGCAGGAGCTTGGGGAAGGAAAATGATGACACCTACGATAGGGTGCTAGAAAAGTTCGAAGCTGAAGCCAGCGATTCTTTTGATAAAACGCCACGGCAGATTATGGAAGGGTACACGCGAGTTGGTAATGAGTACACCTCCCAGTTTGAGGCAAAGAAGCTTGCCGACCAGCAACGAAAAAAAGATTTTCTAGACAAACATAAACCAGAGACTTCGGACAAAGATCAGAATTAGCCACAGAACTCTAAACTTCTGACATTTCACACACCGTATCAAGGACTGATGATGGAATAAAGACAGCGTTATTAAAATATAACGCGCTGATTAGACAATATGTATAGAAAGCTAAATTAGCACTCGCACCTTGCAAGTGCTAATTTTTTTGTCTACAATAGAGGCATAAAGAAGCAAAGGGAGGAATCACAATGAGTACACCAATTAAACCTCTGGCGAATCGTGTCGTGGCGGTACGTGAGCAAGCCCAGACGCAGACAGCCAGCGGTATTTATTTGCCCGATAATGCCAAAGAAAAGCCAGTTTTAGCATCGGTTGTGGCTATCGGCCCCGACGTAAAAAGCTTGGCAGTCGGAGATAAAATTGTCTATAAAGAATACTCGACGACCGAACTTAAGATTAACGACACTGAATATTTGATTGTAAAAGAAGAAGACGTCCTGGCGACGGTTTAGGAGATTATAAGTAATGGCAAAAAAAGTTTTCTATGATGATGACGCTCGAGCTCGTGTGCTGGGTGGTGCCAAAGCGCTGTATGATGCGGTTAAGGTTACGTTTGGACCAAAAGGCCGCAAC
>JAYTAD010000008.1:0-4701 GCA_043737705.1 Candidatus Saccharimonadota bacterium
AGGAGACTGTAAATCTCCCACCGTAAGGTTCCGTAGGTTCGAGTCCTACCTCCAGCACCAAATAAAATATCCACTCTTGCAGTGGATATTTTATTTGGTATGGGGCAGTCCTCGAACCGTCCTTTTGCAAAGCAAAAGAGGTTCGGTGTAGCGAGTGAAACGAAAAAGTGTTTACATTTTTTCATGAACGAGCGGAGAAGCGGAACAAAGTGAAGCGCTGTCCCACCTCCTTACTTACCTTCGCTGACTACTCTAAACTCATCAAATATTCCATGACTGTAGGATGTATCGAAGTCGTAAAATAGTTTACAACCTCAGTTGGCTTCACCCATTTTAGTTCTTTGAGATTACCCATCGGTTTTTCTTTATCGTCTGCTGGCTGAAGCTCGCAGTGATAATAAATTGATAAGAATTCTCTTTTTTCAGGATATGTTTTTGCGAAAACAATCTTCTTTACCTCTACATTAAGGTCAGTATTTTCTTTTATTTCATACTGTAGGTTATCTTCTAGCTCGGTCTTGTAATCTGGTCTACCACCAGGAAATACCCAAGACAGCTCCTTGAAATTAGGATCATTGACGCGTTTTCCAATTAAAATCATCTTTGTACTAGGATTATAAACAATACCTAGTAAGTTGACCAAGAAAACGCCTTTTTCGAAAAGAGTCCAATCCATAAAAATAACCTCGTTCCCAACTACTATTATACTACATTACGACGCGACGTGGTTGTCTGATGCGACGGGGTTGAACTTGAGGGATAATCATCTTGGCTGTTTTCTCTCGTAACGTGAGCGCCAGTTCAGTTTGGCCGGTGCGGTCATACGCGTCAGCTAAAATCGTAAGAGTTTGAGGAATAGGGTCAAGTTCAACGGCTTTTTCAAGTGCTTCAATCATTTTTTTGTTATGGCCTAGCTTTTCCTGCACCTTAGCGTAGGCAATGTGGCGAGATGGTAATTCATTATCAATTGCAAGCGCTTGCTCAAAGGCTAAACCAGCCTTTTCGTAAGTCTGTGTTTCATAGTAAATAAGACCGACGTTGTGCAAGCTACTCGCGCTTGGTTCAAGCGATTGAGCAATTTCAAAACATTCAATAGCATCTTTATAAGCCTGTTGTTTGGCGTACAATATGCCGAGACGGTTATAGGCACTGGCGTTACGCTCGTCAACACGCAGAATAGTCAGAAGTGCCTTCTCGGCACGTAAGTATTTCTTATCCATTAAAGATTCTTGGGCAATGGTCCAAAGTTGGTCAAGTTTTTCGGAGAGCTTAGTAGGCAGGTCGGCGACGACCTCAGAGATAGTTTGTCGTTGGTAGATTGCCCACACACCGAACAACCCAATAATAAAAAGACCTAACATCTACCCTATTATATCACAAGCCGTGCGAGGCAGAGGCGAATGTTGCCGTTTGCTTGAATCTGTTGCTGTGCGAACAAGAGCGCGTCAATCTGGGCAATGAGGCTCTCGTGAGGCTTGAGGCTAATACTTCGGCGCAAAAGGCTACCTGCATCCTCCAAAAGAGTCAGCGCCCCGTCTCGATTGTCTTTATATTTATGTGTAATCAATAGCTTTTGATATGTCGTAGCTTGTAAAATATCTCGAGCGTCACGAACAATACTGGCGCGCAATTCAAAATACGTCTCATTTTGAACTAACCTGGTCAATTCGGCGGGCAATCCATCGGCCATAAACAGCAGTTGCGTCCGCTTTGTTGGATCTTCTATTCCTAATGTATTCAAAAGGGTTTCTGATTGAGCTCTGGTTACAGGGCGAAGTTCAAGTAACTGCGTACGAGACGTTATGGTCGCAAGGAGGCTCGACGGCGAATGAGTAACTAATATGAAGTATGTGCCCTCTCCAGGCTCTTCTAGCAGCTTTAGAAAGGCATTTTGTGCCTGATGGCCCATCCGTTCGGCGTAATCAATGATAATAACCTGTTTCCCATTTTGGATCGAACGCGTTTGTAGGTGTAGTCGACGAATACTATCAACGCTAATAACGCCTTTTTCAATGTTCACTTTTTCGTCTTTTTCGGGCAAGACAGTAAACGATATATCGCCTATCTCACGGGCAATATGCTGGGCAATCATACCCAAACCAACTCCTACAGGACCGGCTAAAAGCAAAGATTGCGGCAAATCCTCCATTAGCAGCGAAAGATTCATTTCGCTAACAGGGTGAATGATTGGTAGTACCATAGTTATTTTGCCTGAGGAAATTTATCGATGAACTCTTTAGGAACGGGAGCTTCGAAGACACGCCTGTCGCTTACGGGAATAGTAATCTCGAGACTGGCAGCATGCAGGTACAAACGATCAGCAGCCTTGCCATACACCTTGTCACCCATAATAGGGTTGTTGATGTATTTCATATGCACGCGCAGTTGATGAGTTCGTCCAGTGCGAGGATACATTTTGACCAGCGCGTTTGTATCAGTAGTCGCAATAACTTCGTATTTCGTTAGCGCCGCTTTACCTTTGACATCAACTTTAAAAGTACTTGGAGCAGACGGATTACGGCCAATTGGCAAATCAATTTGAGCTTTCAAAGCCTTTGGTACACCTTCGACAATAGCCAGATAGATTTTTTTAGTTTTGCGGTCGGCAAATTGCTTTTGCAACATCGTGGCTGTCTCGGCGTTGCGAGCCCCGATCATCACGCCGCTAGTATCCCGATCAAGTCGATGAATAATACCTGGCCGATTGGTATCACTGTTGTAAGTACTGTATCGCCGAAAGAAATCAGCTACTGTAAACTCATCGTTCATTGCGCCCTTGCTGTGCGACAATACACCGATTGGTTTGTTGATAACCACAACATTATCGTCGATATATAAAATCGGTAGTTCGTTTTGGCTAAAATCGATAGCATCGGGAACAGCGACGGCAATCGTATCAACGGCAATAACATCGTGTTTTGGAGATAACTCTACCTCACCGTTAACGCTGACGTGTCCAGCTTTGACATGTTTTTGCCACGTGCTGCGTGAAATTTCAGGAAAACGAGTGGCAAGTTCAAGATCGAGGCGGACTTTTGGTGACTTTGCAACGAATAAATAAACTTCCTTACCCTTAAATGGCAGCGCGTAGCTCGTTAAATGGTCGTTTGGGTTTTTCAGTAATTCACCGACAGCGTCGTGTTTGTCGGTTCGAATCTGACGCAGAACGTATTCGCTATCATCCTCGGCGGTATCGTCAAATAAAATATAGAATTGCTGTTTAGCAAAACGGAACGAAACCAAAGTGTTTTTAGGGTCAGGATTTGAAAATTGCACCATTCCGACGTGTCGCGGTACGTTTTCGTCTCCTGCCAGTTCAAATCTGCGTAGTATCGCAATGATGTCGTTACTCGATACCTTAACCATTAGTTAATCCTTGGTCGCAATCCGACAGCTTGTTGGGCACGCATCAGCGTGGCATTGGCTGTTCGTGCAAGGTCTCGTTCTGATTGCTCTAATTTGGCTAGTACCGCGCTATCGTCAACTTCTTGCAGCTGCGCTTGGAAGTGCGTCAAGAACATTTCGACTTCACTAGCGACAATAGCTTTAAAGTCCCCATAACTTGTCTGACCCTCAAACTGCTCAACCACTCGTTGCAAAGTGACGCCTTGCAAAAGAGAGAGGATTTCCAAAAGGTTACTGATACCCGGTTGATTGTCGCGGTCAAAGTGAATTTCGGCTTTGTCGTCGGTTGTAGCACCCATAATTTTTTTTGCAGCCGCTGCAGGTTCGTCACCTAGGAAAATAACACCACGGCTAGACTCGTCGCTCTTGCTCATCTTTTTGGTTGGATCAATTAGGTCTTTAATTCTTAAACCTTGGTCATTACCAAAGAACTCGTGCTGCGCTTTAACAGGTTCCGGAACGGTAAAGATATCGCCAAATTTGCTATTTAAACGCTCTGCAATATCACGCGTAAATTCAAGGTGTTGAGACTGGTCGTCCCCTACTGGTACGTATTTTGCATTGTAAAGCAGAATATCGGCTGCCATAAGAACTGGGTAGTTGAATAGCCCGATGCTTGTCCTATCGTCGCCAATAGAGCCGGATTTATCCTTAAATTGTGTCATCCGATTCATTTCACCAACACCAGTAAAACAATCAAGGATCCAGGTTAGTTCGCTGTGGGCAGGAATATAGCTTTGACGATACAAATAGATACTGTCGTTGTCGATTGGAAGGCCTGCCGCGACAAACAGTCGCGCATTGTGTAGAATCTGGTCATGAAGTTGTTTGTGATCGACAGGCGTCGTAAAGCTGTGAAGATCGGGAATGAACATGTTAATCTGATACTTTTCAGATTGTTTTTTGGCCATATCAATAATCGGCAAAATACTGCCAAAATAGTTACCGATTGTTAGGTCGTTATTAGCACGGATTCCAGTTAAAATTACGGGTTTACTCATAGTCTTTTCCATTATACATCAGTAGTGACAAGAGTACGACAGCATTTACCTAAGGTAATTACTTCTGGATGTCGATACCATCTTTTGTTACTTCAGGGATAGAATCAATAACTGCATCTTTTGTGTCAAGTGCGCCCTGAGCTGCGTCTGTGACTGAAGATGTTACATCGTCCTTAACAGCGTTAAAATTTTCGAAAAAACCAATTATATCATTAAGTATATTCATTCAACCAGTATAGCAGTATCCAAAAAAAACCGCCATAAAGACGGTTTTTTTGATAACTGATAGCGTATT
>JAYTAD010000009.1:0-1885 GCA_043737705.1 Candidatus Saccharimonadota bacterium
TTAATCATAATTAGTTCCTTTGCTTGTTTACATTAAGTATTCGAGGTAGGGCGGCGGCGAATCTCTCAAGCTGTCCATCAACCGACGAAGGATTGACGGGTATGTTAATGATACGATCAGCAAAATATTTCGCGTTCTCCAATGAACCATCTACCTTTGTAATCGCCTTTTTAATTGCAGGCTGCTCCGTGATCAGAAACGGCCAACATGGACGAACTTCAAAGCCACCTGTGCGCATTAATTCGACTATGAGATCTCGATTGTCATCAACAAGCATGGCGTATGCTTGGTGATTTTGAGTCCGACCATCAGAAGTGTGGTTAAAGTTGGCAAGCTCTACACCTGCTTGTTTGACCGCCGAGTCTATAGACCGAATGATCTTACGACGCTGGTTGTCCATTTTATTAAAGTGCTTGATAGTATCGCCAAGAAAACACGCTGCCACATCCGTCATTAGCATATTCATACCTGACATTTCGGAATAGTAATATCCTTTGATGTGGCCATTCTTGCCAATTGCCTTTGCGGCATTGACTATCTCGCCGTCCTCGGCTAAGATACAGCCACCTTCGCCTCCAGCCGCCGCTGCCTTACTAGTATGAAAGCTTATGATAGACAGTTCAGCGTTTGAACCAGAGGGCTTACCTTTATACTGTGCACCAAATGACCCGGCCGCGTCCTCAATGATCTTGTAATTCTTGCTTTTAGGAATCTTATCCCATTCCACAGAATATCCGAAGTAGTTAATACCTATCACGAACGCAACCTTGTCGTCTAGTAACCTATCGATTGATTGTGGGTCAACTACGGGCGCATCTTTGCGTGATTCAGCGACATAGATTTCATATCCTAGTGACGCAGCAATGTTAGCGGCGGCAGAATAGCCAAATGCGGGCAAGATGATTGCCTGTTGCCTATCTTTCTGCCTCCCCATGGAGAGTAGTATCCATAGAGCTGACGTGCCAGAGTTTGTTAAGAGCACATGATTAACATGTAGCCGTGTGGCAATTTCGCGTTCAACCAATCTTGCGATAGGTCCATAGGACCATTGACCAGACTCGATGACGGTATCTAAGAGCTTTCGCCCCTCGTCACTAATTTGAGGTGAAGTCCAGCGATAAACGAGCTTATTCATTCCCGTTCTCCCTTGGCGCGACATTAGTAATTGCAAATGTTCTTCTGTCAAATTCTACCGTACCCCACGGTTCTTCTCTAACGCGAATATTACTATTGCGTTTATGTGTGGTGGTAGCTTGTGATCGTGGTAAAACTAGCCCCGAATCCGATCGATCACCATCGTAATGGTAGTAGAGACTTGGCAATGCGCCGACATTTTCTTCACCGACAACTCCACCAAGCTGCGCTCGTCTCAGTCGATCTTGTTGCCATATTTCAGACAGCGTAGCGACTGCGAGATTACCGATAGATCTACCTTTTCCATAAAGCCGGTTGCGTAATACATCTCCGTTAACTTTAACCACAGCTTCAATGCCAGGGTTCTGATCTTGAAATGCATGAATTGGAGTCGGCTCACCAGACCAGCCTGGTTCCCTCATCACTCCGTCATTGATTGTTAAGAAAAAGCTATCATCATTGAGCTCTTCTTGTAGTTCTCTAGCTTTACGGCGAACCTCATCTAACCTGTCTTCGGGAACGCCCTGCCAGTCTTCGGCTGCCTCAGCACGACCCAACCTACACATTAGTGATATATTTTGGCTACGGACATCAGCTTGTTTCAGGAGAGGTGGGAGTTCATGCCAATCGTCAATGTTGTGCTTGCCTAGTACCGAGATAACGTTGACATCTAGTCCGGCAGCGATCGAATTTTCAACACCTTTCCATGCCCTTCTCCAAACTCTTTCTCCGCGAGCTTCGTCGTTAGACC
>JAYTAD010000010.1:0-38349 GCA_043737705.1 Candidatus Saccharimonadota bacterium
ACGCTATACTGGCAAAGATTGTTAAAAATAACTGGAATTAAACATTATGGCAGCACGCTGTGAACTAACTGGAAAAGGCAAACAATTCGGCCACAATGTAAGCTTCTCTTTGCGTCGCACAAAGCGCGTTTTTAAGCCAAATCTTCAAAAGAAGACATTTGAGCTTGATGGACAAAAGATTACAATGATTCTCTCTACTCAGGCGATTCGTACGCTTAAGAAAAAAGGCATCATCGCTTAGCATACAAGCCCAGAAGCAATAAAATAACCTCTTATAATAAGAGGTTATTTTATTGTCTGACGGTGTAATGCTAACTTCGGGTAATTTCAACAAGCGTTAGCGCGCTGGGAAGTGTAGCGGCACCCTTAACCTTGTACTTTGGAACGGTCTCAACCGACACACCAAGCTCTTTAATGAAAAGATCGAGACTGTCTTGGTGCACTTCGTACGCCAGAGCATTGTCGGTGTAATGAACCGGGATAACTACCTTGGGATTAATCTTTCGCACCAAGCTGGCCGCACCAGTTGCGTCAAGCGTGTAGCCATTGCCACCTACAGGAAGAATGAGAATATCAAGGACACCCAGCTCTTCTAGCTTGTCTTCGCTGAGCTGTTCGTAAATATTACCCAATAAACCAATTCGAACGTCGCCGCACTCGATGCGGTAGATTGTTCCGCGGAGTTCTTGACCCTCTGCGTCTAGGTGGCGTTGCGCGCCGATACCGCGAATATGAAAGCCAGCCACACCATACTCGCCTGGGCCTTCAATCAGTATCTTGGCGTCCTGTCCGTTAGTTGCAAAACGGGCTTCAGTGGCAATCTCAACCGCGTCTTTAATGTTCAAATCTTTTAGTCCAGCCACCGATAATTTCGGATCCGCGACTAATGTTGCCTTCTTCGTAGATATAACTACGGTATTCGCACCTTTATATTCAATATCAAACACGTCTTTAGACCTCCTCTATTTCTGACCCAGGACATTGTCTCTGTCGATGACAATGCTGTGCTTACCGTTCAGAATTTCAGTAATAAACCTATCTCGAACACTTAATCGATAATAGAACTCATCATATGATAGCACGCTATAGTTAATATCACGACCCTCGAGCTTCTCGATAGTTTTAATTGCCGTCTTAACTTTCAGCGGAGGCAAATTGCCAACAAGGACCACGTCGACGCTACTGGTCGAGCCCCGCACAAGCACGCCGGACAGAATCGCCAAGCTGAGACTCGGGATACTGCGAATCGTTGCGCTCAGCTCGGCAGATAGCTCGTCCGACGAAGCGGGCACGACATTTGCCTCGTTCAGGCTATCGCCAAAAATAGCCCGCATCGGGACATAATATTCATAGCGTTGGTTGACCTGGTAGTAGAGTTTGTTATCTGCGCTATCGCTCGTAATGATACCGACTTCCATCATGTTTGACAGCTCACGGCGGACTGAATTAATTTGTTCGTCAATTTTTCGAGTTATTTCCCGTACATAAAAAGACTGTCCTGGGTTGTTCAGGAAAAGGTGGAGCAATTTTACTCGTGTTTTTGAACCAAATAGTGCGTCAATCATACTGCTTCCCTCTGATAACTTTCGTGTTCTCATGATATCACGGTTATTGGTAGATAGCGAGCTGGTCCGCCAGGTACTTTTTGGCGTCCTCAAGCGATAGCCAGCGAATAAAAGTATTACGACGCAGCCACGTCATTTGACGTTTAGCCAGTCGCCAATCGAGTGTAATAAACTTGCTCTTGGCGTCGTGCAAAGACAGGCTGCCTGTTAAGTGAAGGTGCAGCAAAGGATAGATATTCGACTTCATAGCCTCATTATTCCAGCCGTACTTTTTGCCCAATATTTTTGCTTCGTTGACGACACTGTCCTCAAATAATTGTTCAGCTCTCAACTCTATTCTGGTGCGCAGTAACGCCTTATCTGTTGCAATTCCGACAATAATAGTCCCCTCCAGAGGGGTTGTTTGCTTCTGAGGCCGGCTGTCTTTACTCTCGATGGCCCGTACGACATAGCGTTTGTTCTTGAAGTTTTCAGGTAAAACAACGTTGTTTTTTTTGCAATAATCATATAGTTCTTCTATTGTCATGTGTTGTAACTTTTGCCTCAGTACACTGTCGACTTGTTCGCCAAATTGATAGTCGAATAATACCGCATCGATATACAACCCAGTGCCGCCCGTTAGAAACGGGATGTGGCCACGACCGCGAATCTCTGCAATCTTCTGGACGGCATATTTTTTAAAGTCTGCTGCTGAAAAGTAGTCCCCAGGCTCTTTTAAATCAAGCCCCCAATGCGGCACCAATGCCTGATCCGCTTGGCTCGGCTTGGCCGTGCCGATGTCCATGCCTTTATATATAGTCCTGGAATCAGCACAAATAATTTCGCCGTTACATTGCGCGGCCAGTTCGACAGCCAGGGCCGTCTTGCCACTGGCGGTTGGACCCACAATCACGATTAGTGGTAGTTCTATAGATTTGGATGCCATCGAATAGCCTCAAAATTATCAACAATATAGTTGGTGCAAGTAACGCCCTCGTGTGTAAGTAATTGGGCTTGGACTTCCCTGCCCCCGTGAAAGCCAGAAGCGAGTCCCCCGAACCGATTCACTAGCCGGTGCCAGGGTAAATCGGTCTCCCCGTAATGGGCCACGCCACCAACAATCCGGGCGGCGTGAGCATGACCGGCCAGTGCCGCCAGGTCACCATAGGTTGTCACCATTCCCTTTGGAACCTGTGCGATGAGCGTTTGAATCTTGCTGCGAAAATTAGTATCAACCATAATTTAGAGTCGCTGCAAATAATCAGCTAGACCGGTCAGCCGGACTTTCTCTTCACCGGACTGAGTGCGAAGACTAACTTCACGCGCATCCTTATCTTGCTGACCAACGATTAATTGCACGGGTATCTTCCAGTTGGTGGCTTCACGAATTTTCTTGCCGAGTGATTCGTTGCGATCATCAAGCGTGTAGCGCAGTTCGTTATATTTAACGGGGTGCATCAGCACAACGCCGTCAAGAATTGTTTTAATCTCGGCGACGTAATCAAGCAGTGTGTCGTTAATTGTTAGAATACGGATTTGCTCGGGAGCCGCCCAGAAAGGGAACCAGCCGGCGGTATGTTCAACAAGAACACTCAAAAAGCGCTCGATTGAGCCCAGCAGCGCGCAGTGAATCATGACCGGTGTCTGGGCGTTACCTTCATTATCGGTATAGGAGAGCCCAAAACGACCAGGTTGGACAAAATCAAGCTGAACAGTGGCGACTTGATGCTCGCGGCCAATCGCATCGGTTGCCATAAAGTCAATCTTTGGACCGTAAAAGGCGGCTTCACCGTCTTGTTCGAAATACTCTAGTTCGTTGGCAATAACCGCAGCTTTCAGCTGCACCTGGGCCGATTCCCATAACGGCAGTTCGCCCAAGTAAGCATCGCTGTCGTCGCGGTACGACAGTCGCACGCGTAGTGGCATATTAATCGAGGCGTATAGCTGGCGGGCACTCGCTAGCAAGTTATTAATCTCGACTTCTATTTGATCGCTCCGACAAAAGACATGACTGTCATCTTGGGTGAGCGAGCGAACACGACTCAGGCCACCGAGCTCACCAGTCTTTTCGTCGCGGTAGTCGGTGGTTGTTTCAAGGAAGCGAACCGGTAAATCACGGTAACTGCGTGGTCGACTGGCATAAATCTGGGTATGGTGCGGGCAGTTCATTGGCTTGAGAGCCATCTTGTCATCGGTTTCTTGGCTGACGACGAGAAAAAGCTCATCACCAAATTTTGCCCAGTGGCCTGAGGCCTCGTATAAATCTTGCTTGGTAATGTGTGGTGTCCATACTTTTTCAAAACCATACGCCTGACGAAGCTGGTTAGAATACTGAGCAAAAATATCGCGCAGCACGGTGCCTCGTGGCGTAAACAACGGCAAGCCAGCTCCGACAAGCGGTGACATGGTGTAAAGATCGAGTTCCTTACCGAGTCGACGGTGATCGCGCAGCTTTGCCTGTTCGAGCATCACAAGATAACTGTCAAGTTCTGGCTGGGTCGCAAAGGCTACGCCGTACAGACGTTGCATCTGAGGATTCGTCTCTTTGCCGCGCCAGTAGGCACCAGCAACCCGTAATAACTTAAATACTCCGACGTCTTTGGTATTAGCCACATGCGGACCACGACACAAATCAACAAAGTTGCCGTTCTTGTAAAACGAAACGGCGTCAATCGCAGACTCGCCGTCTGTCGCCAGCCCAAGTTCGTTCACGTCAAGGTCCTTGGCGACGGTCGTACCGGAACGCTTTAGGTCGTTGAGGAGTTCTTCTTTATAGGGCTGATTGTTTTCCTTGGCCCAAGTAACCGCCTGATCAATTGGCATCTCGAATCGTTCAAAAGCATCACCATAGTCGATAATGCCGCGCATTGCCTTTTCTATCTTTGGAAAGTTTGCTTCTGAAATCTTAGTCTCGCCAAGGTCAATATCATAATAAAAGCCGTTGTCGACAACTGGGCCAACTCCGAATTTTGCCTCTGGCCACAGTCGCTGAACCGCGGCGGCGGTAATGTGCGCCAGGCTGTGGCGCATTGCGTGCAGTTGTTCTTCGTTCATATCGTTGCTCCTTTTTTTAATAAATAAAAAACATGCGATGATTAGCTTCAAACATAGTTCAAATCTATATATCGCATGTCTCGGACCCTTTTGATTGGGCGGTTCCACCGGACTTCCTGCTGTGTACAGGCACTTATGAGCCAACGTTACGTACATTGTCACTTCCCACGGAACTCAGTAATTGGTTAGGTTACGTCGTCGTTCATCTATTATGATAGCATAGTAGACATCTTCGGGTCCTATTGTTGCGCCCCTACCCCTATTTTGGTATCCTTATAGGGCTTGGGTCCTTAGCTCATTTGGCTAGAGCGCCTCATTGACGTTGAGGAGGTGAGAGGTTCGAATCCTCTAGGACCCACCAGATTGCACCCAAACTCATCACTATTACAGTGGTGAGTTTTTTATATCTTTTTTTATATTCCGACTTACCCACACATGATATTAGTTTTCCACGTGAGTATTAGAGCCTGTAGGCAAGGCGTATATCATACATAGTATATTGCCCGACTACTTGTATCATTGACATATATTAATGTTTATGCTAAAATGATAGCATGAACAAGAAAGAACAGATACAGGCCTTCCCTATCGTCTCTAAGTTAGAGCGTTTTGCCCTAGCCTTCGAGTACGATAAAACGCTTCAAGAAGTGAAACGTGATGTGCGTATTCGTACCTACAAAAACTTGTAGCCGTTCCCTATCTATTTGATCGTATCAACAACACTAAATACCCCGCTACGTTCAGCGGGGTATTCTTTTTATTGGTGTAAGGGTTCGAGTTTAGCTCTTACGGGCGCGCTTCAGTGCCTTGGCTTGCGTTCGCGCCTCTTTGGCCGAGGAATGGGTCGCCTTATCGGTAACATCAAACTTATCCAAGTAGCGTCCGAGGAAAAGACGCCCCTGCGAGTAGAGCGCGGAGGTTGCACTATAGCCTATAGCGGTCAGAGGCATCAGCACCCACTGCGCCAGCATAAAAACGCTACGGCGTCGCTTGTAGCGTAGAGGTCGTGGCGGCAGCATCTTGAAGGCCAAGAACACCGTAATGAATAGACCAATCATGGCTATCTGCTGCACAGTACTAATCACATCGGGTAATTGATGGGCAACCGGGTCACGAAAAGCCTCATTATTGATTAAAAGTGGCACCCAACCACCAAATGCCACCAATAAAGAGACGCTTCCGAGCGTGACATGCCCGTCTAGCAGCCGCAAGAACCTCGCAAAGCCCCCTACCAGCGAGACGTTACGGTTGCGAGTAAAAATACGTGTCGCCACGTAGGGAACGTCTGAGGCACCATAGGCCCACCTTCGTAATTGGACAAATTGGGCTTTGAGAGTCTTCACGTAGGTATCAGATAGCACCGCATCCTGATAAATCGGCACATAAATAGGTGCCACCGAGTAGTTACCGGCGAAATAGAAATAACTGCGCCAATATTGGTGGCCATCCTCGACGATTGTGCGCGTACTCCAAAAGTCCATCTCGACCAACGCGTCCATTGGCTGCGAATGGGAGGCAAAGTTACGCAATGTATGGGGGCGCATTGAGCTAATAATATTCCAAAACGAGTTACCCGTTGCCACCACACGCATTGGCGCCGGGGCATCCCAAATGTTATTGAAAAACAATGAAATCGGTTGATAGGCCAAGTGTTTGCGATCTTCGTGAACAATATATTCGTACGTGACGTAATCAAAATACGTCCGATGAGGACGATTGTCGCTATCGAGCGTCGTAATAATAACGTCTTTGTATTCGATGCCCTGGCTTGGCAACCAATCCCGCAAATAGCGTCCAGCGTGGGTAATGTTGCCACCCTTACCAATCACCTCATTTGGCATGTCCTGAGGGTGTTCGACGAGGTGAAACGAGTGAAACTTCGCACCAAACTTCTTTTTTAGCCGTAAGGCGGTTTGCTTAATCCCCTCACCGCCCCGTTGTTCATAAGCGATGGTGATAATAAGCTTCTTATTGTCGTAGGTCGTATCGAGTATTGATTGAATCGTGGGTTCAAGCACCTCGTATGACTCATTATAGGCCGCCACAATCACCGCGTTATAAAGGTGTGAAGGCCGAGGAAACAACCGCGAATCAGCCGAGATAAGCCGTAGATTCTCTTCATGGGCAATCGCCCCGAAGGTTTTATCTTTGACGTCTTTCCTCTTGTCATACGATGACGCTGGATCCTCGAGGTCAGCCAATCGTGCTTTCCAGTCAACCGTCTGTGCCTTCTCGAGTCTATTGCGCCCTCCAATGGTGTGATAAGCAATACCAACCGCCTTAACAATCAACGTAATGATGACAAACATCAGATAAATAGCAGCCAGCAACGGACTGACGAGCGATAGTACAACAAGTAAAATAATTGCCCCATAGCTGAGAATAGCAGGCAGCATTTCAAAGAAGCGATAGCTCCTTGTCCTTTTGCCCATTGGTATTTCGAGTTCTATCATGGTATTACGATGGAGACCAGACGTTCAGGACGGCAAAAGCGGTTGCCCAAGCCAGTAGCATAACAACGATTCCCAGCCATGCGAATGCGACAGCCAGTGAATCGCCTTTGACTATAAATAGTTTAACGGTAAGAATGACGTGGATAACAGCAACGAAGAGACCAAACAATCCGAAGCTCAACAGGTAAAACCATTGATCACGGTACAGATGGGTAACGCCAAATGCAGAATAATGCGATACGAGTTGCAAATCACTGGGGCGTACTTTGAACCCAATATAGACAACAAAGCTAAGCGCCAGCAAGAGCAACGCGCCACACAGCACCAAAAGGCGTCTGTTGGCGACGAGGAGTGTAAATGATTCTTGTATAGTTTTTTTCATAAGTTTATTATGTGGAGCCGCTGTCCGGATTTGAACCGGAGACCTACGCTTTACGAAAGCGCCGCTCTACCAGCTGAGCTACAGCGGCACTCAGTCAATCACTTTGATAATTATACCACTTCGGGCAGAGGAAACAAACGCCGCCTCCTCTGTTGCGCCAGACATCAAAAACTGCTATCATACTGTAAGTTCACACGCACATACGGGCTCGTAGTGAAGTGGTTATCACGCCTCCCTGTCACGGAGGAGATCGCCGGTTCAAATCCGGTCGAGCCCGCCACGAAAATAGTTCACCAATTTGGTGGACTTTTTTCATGCGTAATTTTCTTAACTTATATCATTAATGCTTAAGGGTTATTTACACATATGTTACAGAATTTGATTTATTAAGTAATTAGTATGCTATGCTGTGGCTAAGATTAGAGAATCCTTAGTCCTGGGAGGGCACAATACGATGACGACCGAAAAGCTAGCAGCTGATTCTCAACCATATAACCGCAACTTATGTGAAAATATCGAACGATTTAAAAACACTGCCAGCGCAGTCGATTTAGGAATCTCCGCCGTGGCGGCGTGGCAGCTGTGGGGATTGTCATTGATAGAGTCATCGGGGTTCGCCACACCAGAATTACTCAAGGACTCTAGGAATTTTATTAAGGCCACGACTACACTGTCCGAACAACTATCGCGGACGTACGAAAAACCAAAATTCGACCTTAACGAAACTATGATTAATGGCGTGGAAGTCGCCGTGACGATGGAAAAAGTCGAAGGACGGGAAAAAGCATTCGGTTCGTTGCTGCACTTTGAACGAGATACTGACCGTGACGACCCGAAAGTATACATCGTAGCACCGACGTCAGGCCACTTTTCAACGCTACTACGCGATACGGTCAGACAGCTACTACCGAGCCACGACGTGTTCATAACCGATTTTAATGATGCTGGCATGATCCCGCTACAAGAGGGTGACTTCGGTCTTGACGACTACGTTAGCCACGTACAGGACGACCTACGCGCAATCGGCCCCGACTGCCACGTACTTTCAATATGCCAATCGACCGTACCGGTACTGGCAGCAGTAGCCGACATGGCCAAACATAATCCAGATACACAACCGGCGCTTAGCTTGACGCTGATGGCAGGACCACTGGATACTGGTGCTGCAGAAACAGCCGTGACGAAATTTGCCGATGAGCACGATATCGACTGGTTCCAACGCAATCTGATTGGTAAAGTGGCCTCCAAGTACCCCGGGGCGGGCCGGCTCATTTACCCTGGAGCATCACAGCTCGGTGCTTTTATTGCCATGAACGTCCCGAAACACGTTGACTCCTTCAAAAAACTATTCCTCTACAGAGCTTCCGGCAATCAAGTTGAAGCCGATAAAATAGCAGACTTTTATACGGAATACCAATCAGTGTCGGGAATGACGGCCAAGTTTTATCTCGAAACCATACTGAAGGTATTCAAGGAAAGGCAACTCGCGCGCGGTGTCATGAGACGTGATGACGGCGATCTAATTGAACCATCCTACATAACAATGCCGCTACTCACTGTCGAAGGTGGCAAAGATGATATCTGCGCCGAGGGTCAGACGACCGTGGCACACCGACTATGTTCGGGTATTGCACCGGAAAACAAAAGCCATTATGTCCATCCCGAGGCTGGTCATTACAGTATCTTTAGTGGTCGAAAATGGGCGGATGAAATTGCGCCACGTTTTGCCAATCACGTTCGACAAGCTGCATCCGCTAAGGGCATCGCCTATACCGACGCTGCATCAAAAGTTATCACGCCTGAGATGTGGCGCCCATAGAGAGGGCGCCGTTAGCTCTGCCGACAATAAAGACGTCACGACGGTGACGTCTTTATTTAATATAGTTCGCCGTCTGAGGCTAGTTTTTCATCCAACTGAGTAGCCTTGCGTAGCCGCCGAGCCCGCTGCTTTTTTTGCTTGGCCGACAGCGAAGCCACCGCAAACGCGTTAGCCCGTAGCTCGTTTTTTAATTTCAGGTAACTTGCCAGGCGCGCTGCAGGTAAGGTATGTTGCTCGATTGCTCGCAGAACCGCGCAGTTTATTTCTTTGGTATGGCTACAGTTACGAAACTCACACTGGCTGGCTAGATCTTCTACGTCTTTAAAGCTAGTGGATAAATATTCCTCCTCACCCCACAGCTGAAGCTCGCGGATACCTGGCGTGTCGATGATCAAACCGCCATTTGGCAGAACGAAAAGCTCACGGTGACTGGTGGTGTGGCGTCCCATCGAGTCTGCTTCGCGAACTGCCGCAGTTTTTTGACGCTCATCCCCCAACAAAGCATTCGTAAGCGTCGACTTCCCCACTCCTGAAGAACCTAAAAAGACGGCGGTTTTGCCTTTTGATACGATGGCTCTTACGTCCTCGATACCCTCGCCCGCTGTTGCTGTCGTAATAATAAAAGGTACGTTCAGGGCTCTTATAGTCGCTATTTTTTCTGGTAGATCAAGTGCCTTGTCTGCTTTATTAAAAATAAAGGTCGGTTCTATATTGCTTTGGCGTAATTGATACGTATATCGTTCCAGCCGCGACGGGCTAAAATCAAAATCAAGCGCCTGTACCACAAAGGCAATGTCAACGTTTGTCGCCAGGACCTGACGGGCGTTACCCGTGCCGGCAGCTTTACGATTAATCTCACTGGTTCGAGGCAATACCGCTCTGATGATCGCCTTGTTATGGTCGCTTAGCTGCAGAGCGACCCAATCACCTACTTTTGGTAATTGGAAAGGTTCAGTGCTATGCGTCAACGCGCCCGCTATTTCAGCGATTACCTCGGCAGGAGTCACAACCTTAAGATAGACACCATGGTCAGCCACCACGCGCCCAGGAACACACTGTTCAAGCGCCAGCTCGGTCAGTGAACTCGCAAAATAATCATTCCAGCCATATGTTTCTAAATCTCTCACTAGTACTAGTGTAATCGATTCGGTGAATAATGCGACAGGTCTGTTTAAGAATCGAATCGAGTCGCCACGAAATCCCAGTTAACGACGTTCCACCAGGCTTGCACGTAATCATCACGTTTATTTTTGTAATCGAGGTAATATGCATGTTCCCAGACATCCAAACCAAGCAGCGGAGCCGGCAAACCCTGACCAATGGGAGTATCTTGATTGGCTGTTGTAATAATCTCAAGATTGGGTTGCAGCCAAGCCCAACCGCTGCCGAAGACACCCAGAGATTGTGCTGTAAATTCGTCTACGAATCCTTGAAAACTGCCGTATTTTTGGATGATTTGCCGTCCTAACTCACCGGTCGGTTCACCGCCGCCATCTGGTGCCATTCCCTGCCAAAATAGACTGTGGTTATAATGACCACCCCCATTGTTTTTAATGGCTAGTCGCAGATTGTCGGGAAGACTATCAAGTTCGCCCAGCAGACTATCGAGTGAGCGATTTTTGAGTTCTGGGGCCCTGTCGAGTGCTAAGTTAAACTTATCGACATATGCCTGGTGATGTTTCGCGTGATGCACCAACATGATGTCCTTACTAATATACTGTCCAAGTGCGTCATAGCCGTAGGGTAGCTCGGGTAATGTAAACATGGTAACCTCCTTTAATGTGACGTTTATTGCGTACTGGTCATTTCAGGGACTGAGATGTAGCGGTCGACTTTACCAGTTTTATCGAGATTATCAATTTCTTTAGTAAACGCGGTTAACGGAATCTGAATATACTCATAGCTCACTTGCGTGTCATTACTGTCGAGTAATCGTACAAAATAATAACTATCGCCCTTTGTAGATTTTACAACACCAGATGTTTCACCCCGTTCGAGCGTGCTGGCAGCGAGGGCAAGTCCACCATCTTGATTGAATCGCTTGACCCACCCCGAAGCACCATAGGCTACCTTACTAGCTCCGGCTACATTTGTGGCGTCTGCAATAACCTGTAGGTTACTGTTTTCAACTTTTAGCTGCGAACCAACTGCCTCGGCGACCTTTAGGGCACTGTTATCAATCGCATAGGCGACTTTTTGGCGAAGCAGCGCGTTCTTTAGTACGTGGCGATATTCATCTGGACTCCAGCCATAGAGACTAAGCACGGCCGCGTCTTGGGTTTGTTGTGACACCTCACCATCGCTCGATTGTCGCTGCAACTTCAAAGATGATTCAAGCTCAGCGTCACTGATTGACAGATTGAGCTTGTGGGCCAGTTTGGCGGCGTAGGCGTCCGCGACAGCCGACTGCATCGCTTGTTGCTTGATGTATTGCATTTGACGCTTCCCGTCTTCACTTTTGAGGCTAATTTGTTCTTTTTGAACAAGGTAGTGCGCCGCACTACGATACTGCATAAGATAATCGCTATAAGGAACCGGTTGGCCATCGACATTAGCCACAGGCAACGGCAAGACCGCCGTTATGCGGTAGACAAAGGTGCTGGTATTCTGAGCTAGGTAAAGCTGCCACCAACCGACTAGCCCAATAATAATCGTAGTCACGATACTAATGATAATGGCGTTAAAAACAAGGCGATGACGGGCATACTGAACAGGATACTTAAATCGTCGGCCACCCGCTAAAATCCGCTCCCGATGTTCGGCGACGGTTTCGTTGGTGATTCGTGATGATGTATCAACGTTCTTTTTACGGAACTTAGCTACTAGCTTCTTCATAGTCTTCCTGATGCCTGACGGCATTATTAACTGCATCTTGCAACTTATTATACGTTTGGTCGGGATATTCGACTTGGTGGATAACGAGGTCACCGACAAAGGTCTGGATAACAATGGTACCAAACTTAAAAACCTCGCCTGTGAATCCAGGTATATTATAACTTATGTTTTGAATCTTTGACAGTCGGAGCTCTATCACATCCTTCCCGAAAAGGCCCCGCTGGGTAACCTGTCGAATACGTTGATCAGTCACAATGTAGACCGTGAAATACCAAAGGATAAAATGGTAGGAGAATAGCAATAAGCCAACGATAAGTCCGCCAATCGGCAACAAGAAAAGCTCCAGATTGTTCTGCCAGATAAGTGGCGGAACGGCTGTAATAGCAAACGGGATTAGCAGCAGATAAAAGCCTTTTCGCATCGAAATAAGGTGTCGACGAAATACGAAAAGAAGTTGCTCATCACGACGCTGCCCTTCAAAATCGAGCGGTGTGTTTTGGTCTTTGGTTGTATCTTTAGTCATAATTGTCTTTGGTACCCCGGGCAGGACTTGAACCTGCAACCTTATCCTTAGGACGGATCTACTCTATCCAATTGAGCTACCGAGGCCTACCTCTCGTATTGTAGCATACGACAGGGGTGCTTAACGGGTAAATTTTTCGTTCAGTGCTTGGTACTCGTAGAGCTCGCTATCAGAGAACCAGTGGTCAATCTCTTTTTCGGCTTCTTCTGCATCACCGCTGGCGTGAATTAGGTTTGGAATACCTTTATTCTCGCTGTCTGCGTAGCCAAAGCTCATGTGCGAGAAGTCACCACGAATCGTACCAGGTGCAGCCGATTTTGGTTCTGTCGGACCCACTAACTTGCGCACCAGTGCTACCGCTTCAACGCCCTCGAGGACCATTGCAATGACTGGCCCCTGAACCATCATGTCGAGCGTCACGCCAAAAGCGTGCTCGCCACGACGAGTCACCATCTTGCCAATTTCCTCGTAATGCTTGTAATAATGCTCTTTGTTTGGCGCTATCATCTTGGTGGCGATAATCTTTAGACCGACACGTTCAAACCTTGTTAGTATTTCGCCGACCAAACCGCGCTGGACCGTATCAGGCTTAAAAACTACTAGTGTTTTTTGGACATCGCTTTGACTCATGACTCTCCTTCTTTTATCGTTCGCCTTATTGTACCAAAAGCACGAGAGCTAAGACAGCTGCCAGGCCAATTCGATACCAACCAAAAATGGCCAAGCTATGTCCGGCTAAATACTTCATCAAAAATCCAATAGCCAATATACCAGCAATAAACGCCACGACGTTACCTATTAACAGCGGTCCAAAGTTGGCAAGTAAGTACTCTTTATCACTCACCAGTATTTTTAGCGTGACACCAAACATAATTGGCAAAGACGCCAAAAAGCTATACTCGGCCGCTGCGGCAGTACCCAGACCAGCCAAACGACCGGCAATAATTGTCGAACCCGAACGTGAAACACCTGGAATCAGCGCAAACACCTGCACCAACCCGATAAGCAACGCCCGTTTTGGACTGAGTAATTCGCCATCTTTCACCGCTGAAGCTTTCGGAAAACGCTCCAGCAAGACCATTATGACTCCTACAACTCCAAGGGTGACAGCTACGACGACTAGGCTTCCAAAAAAAGCGGCCGAGTTGATAAAGCTAGCTAGCGTAAAACCAACAATACCGGCCGGCAGGGCTGTAATTAATATATTGAGAGCAAGTTTATACTTCTTACTCAAAAAAATATCACGGACGATAGCAACAATCTTGCTGCGAAAGTACACCAGTAAGGCCGCTAGCGTACCAATGTTAATAAACTCTAAATACAAATGGTCAGAGGCACCCGAGAAAAAGTGCTGGGCAATGACCAAATGCCCCGAACTACTGACCGGTATGAACTCGGTCAGTCCCTGTATGATCCCTAGAATAATAATTTCGATTAGCTGCATCGTTTCATTGTACCTAGTTGGCCGCTTTTAGGCTATGCTAATAGTATGTATATGTCAGAGCTACTACTTGATTACATCGAACACCTCGAAGTCGAGGGCGGTCGGTCGGCTCGAACGGCCGAAAACTATACGTTATACTTGGAACGATTCGTTGGATTTACTAATGACATAACCGTTGACAAGATTACATCGGAAGTTGTCCGCAAGTATCGATTGTGGCTTAACCGTTACAAAAATGACAACGATGACGAACTTGCAACAATCACCCAGAGTTACCACTTGATTGCGCTGCGGGGATTCCTGGGTTACTTATCAAAGCGTGATATAGCCAGTCTGTCGCCTGACAAAATAGACCTTCCGAAAACGGCACGTAAACAAGTCACTTTCTTGCACTACGACGAGATCGAACGTTTGGTCGCACAAATTGACCTATCAAGTGAGGTAGGTCTGCGTGACCGAGCGCTCGTGGAGCTGCTCTTCTCGAGCGGACTACGCGTTTCTGAACTGGTTAACCTCAATCGGGACCATATCAATACCAAACGACGAGAATTTATGGTGCGCGGCAAAGGTCAAAAAGATCGCCCTATCTTTATTAGTGAAAGTGCCGCCAATCACGTTGACAATTACTTGCATGCCCGGCTCGACAATCTATCTCCCCTGTTTTTAAGCTATAGCCGCAACAATATTGCCAGCACCAGTGGAGACTACCGGCGCTTGACGGCTCGCAGTATTCAACGAATTGTCACTACCTGCGCCCGACTAGCGGGCATAACCAAGCATGTCAGTCCACATACGATGCGACATAGTTTTGCGACCGACCTGCTGATGAACGGAGCCGACATACGAAGCGTCCAATCGATGCTGGGTCATAGCAGTATCAGTACCACTCAAGTCTACACCCATGTCACTGACCAGCATCTACGAGAAATCTACGAAAAATTCCATAGCGAAACAAGCGAGTAAGTACCGACTCAAGTTAAGGGGTACAGCTACTTCCGTAGTCTGCAGGGTCATTCGTAATTATGAAGTTTTTGCAAAAATTCCCATTAATATCAACCGCCGCGTCCGGATAAGGGAAGTCTGTGTCTATCACCTCAACTCGGCTTTGAACACGCCTGAATAAATCGTTTGCTCGACCGGTTGAATCGATCTGCGGTTGAACACCGTCAAATTTCACCGCCGCGCCGGCTGCCAGGAGAGTAACACGATAATTAGCTTCTTTATACAGTGATGTCAAGCGAAGGTAGGCAGTACGAATACCGGCGTTGATTGGTGTCGGCAGGCTGATAGTTGCCGAGCAAGCGTACCCACCGGAACCTAGGGAAGCTTGGCAATGAACTAGTGTCGGACCAGGACTGGCTACCTTACGAATATTACTTGCAAACGCTTTCGGAGTATTCACGATTGTTGACGGGTAAAGAAACAGCGCGTTAGCGTTACTCTGACCCGAAGCATTAATGTCCTCAAAGTCACCAAGCGTAAACGTATCCCCGAATTGAATCAGCTGGACACGCATCAATGAAGGACGGTTTGGCTTTGCTGCCGTTGTCCAGTCGGATTGGCTAATGAGTGGTGGGTTACCGGAAACACCAGGTACGTCCACGACCGTGCTCGTACCTTGAAGATTCTTGGCGCTAAACCATTCGAGGCGGACACTGTCGAAGCTCGAGACTCCGGTCAGTGGGACTAACTTACTATCATCTTGGTCTAAGATTCCCGCGTAATCATCTGTCTGCGCGGTAATCTTGACACATGTGTAGGCCTGCTGCAAAGCAGCGGATCCATCGCTTGAAGTCTGTTGAACCAAGATCTCTTGGCCGGGAACGTAACTGACGACTCGTGACAGTGCCTGATTACAGACCATAGAATCAATCAGCGCTCGCGCATTCGCGCAACGACTGGCGTCGCCTGAAGCACATTCAGATTGATAGTCCAGAAGGGCGCGTTTTGCATCTTCGACGCCCGCCTGAGCGGAATCATAGGCACTCAATGAAAGGTCAGCGGCTGTTGCCTGTCGCTGGTCGCTCAGCATAATACGAATAAAACTAATAGTGATGATCGTCACTAGTAACGTCGTAAATATAACAATAAATAATGATACCGCGCCGTACTGTTTCGTGTTTGTAGTCATGATTCTCTCTTTCATTGCTTATTGTACCGCATTGCCGGCATGGGCTACTATATCGAACTGATTGACCGAACAATAATTCAGATCAGCTGCCATAGCGTCGGGCGGCTTGCAGGTTGTGGCGCTTGGCTCAAGCGCCGCCAGGTCGTTGGTGCCAATAACAAATGATATATAGTATAAACTCTGTAAGGTTTTGCTATTGCTGGCAGTCGTCTGAGTGCTAATAGCAAAGCTGTGGACCGCTAACTCGCGATCACCGACGTCCAGTAATTCAACTGCGCCTGATGGGTCAACGGCCAAGTTGCTGTTTGAACAGTAGCTCCCTGTGCTATCGGGAACTTTTACAAAGCGAATCTTTTCGGTTGAACCCGAAGTATAGACGTTGCTAAATCCAGTGGCCGGACTACCGGCGAGTGTTTTGCCGTAATTCCATATATAGCTATACCGTCCCAAACACAGGCGGCCACCAAAATCTGACTTAATATACTTCGTATCCACTTTGGTAGTGTCTGTTGAGAATGACGGGCTGGCCGCCACGCTCCGCTGTAATTCACTTGCCAACGAGCGTCCAGCCTGATTCACCTCTTTGAGCGTCAGTCCCCTATTATAAATATTGCTTATCTGAATAACCGTCATAGCAATAGCCAACAACAGGACAGAGATAAAAGACATGGCCAGCATCAGCTCGATGAGCGTAAAGCCTTTATGGTCGTGGTTCATACAGCCTCACAATCGTACCCAGGGTCATCGGCGTCGTTTGGGCGGAACTCTGCCAGCAAGCCCGAATATGAAAATCGACAGAACGAGAACTAGCCCCAGACACGCCCGCAACCGCCTCGACCCAGAGACCCTCGGCATTAATTAGTACGGTTGGTGCCGATACGCCGTAACGTAGCTGTGAATAAGTTGGGACAACAAAGGTTACTTTTGCGTCGGACTCTAATTTGGCAGTCTTAGTATTGAGAATGAACGCGCCAGCCGGTCGAGTTGTCGGACACGTCCCAAAGGCCGAAGCCTGAGGGATGCTTTTGGCAACTATTTTACCCCACTCGCCCGACGCTTCACCGGCGACGACATTAGGATAGGCCGCAATGTATGAGTCATGGATAAATCGCAACGCCTCGGCTTGACCATCTATTTCCTGTCGAACTAAGGTAATTTCAAGTGAGCGCTGCGCAGTGGCCGTGCCTTGATTCATAATCGATAAACTGCCGACTGCCACTAGGCTGAAAACTGTAACGGCAAACAATACTTCTATAAGCGTATCGCCGGTTTGCATAGAGCGTATTTTAGCTAACACGTCGAACTGTCCCCCATGTCATTCGAGCGCACCTGAATGGAGCTTGCCGTTGAGGCATAGGCACCAATCACGACCGCCAGCCCACCTTTAAAGCCACCGTCAGAATCGATACAGAGCCTTTGTTGAGACTGCCCTGGTATGACATTACCGGCTACAATTACATTGCGAAGCGGAGTTGTGACATCATGGCTCGAAAATGTATAGGTCAAGCCACTCGTCGGAGACCGGAGTATCAACAGAGCAATCTGACGTGGCACGGTTGGTGCTTTTGCGTCCACTCCGCTGGACGGCCAAGCTATCCGTGCTCCCCATTCAAGCCGTGAGGTTTCGGTACTGGTAGTTAACAGTGATAAGTTATACGCCTGAAGCTCATTGATGTCGCTAGTATATGATGACGCCGGCGTCGGATTATTACCGATTACCGAACTGACGGTAACGTCTGCATCGATAACCGTCACGTAGCGCCCCAAGACAACACACTCTGATTGCCCACGTGGAAGTGTCGTCCCGGAAGTATTAATAAGGGCATTCGCGTCACACGATACCGCAGCCGCGCGAACTTCATTACGGACAGTCGATACGTCAGAATATTGCTGCTCCAGAGCTGCTTTGAATGTCGAGACGCTATCGCGGTAGCGCTGAATATTGATTGACGTGCCCGTTCCCGTAAGAATCGACACCACAAGGACACCCGTGACGGCCAAAAAAAGCATGGTTTCGATGATTGTAAAGCCGGGTTTATAAAAGACGCTCATTTGAGCATAATTATAGCATAAGCGGATACCCTATATAAGGCTTACAGTAAGATGCCTAGATAGGTCGCAATCAGATATGGACCAGCCAGTTGGGCAACAACAAAACCAAGAATAAGCAATGGACCAAAAGGCACGTGCGAGTTACGCTTCAATCGCCCGCTTAGCATAGCCGGAATGACAATCAGACACCCAATCAAATTTGCCGCGAACAGAGCAACAAAAGCCAATCTCCAATCAGCCAGCAGTAGTGCCAAGCCGAGACCTAGTTTGACATCACCAAAGCCTATCCATTGCCCCCGTGAGACAAAATATAACACCAAATAAATACCACTCAGAATGATAGCCGACCCCGCAATATTAAGCAGCGTGCTAGTGACATCGGCTGACTGCAAAATGACCAACACGGCACTGAGGATACCAAGTCCAATCACAGTAAAGTTTACTTTATCTGGTAATAAAAACCACTTCGTGTCGTACGCGAATAAAATAGCCAATCCTACACCAGCCACGAGCCAGATAATAAATTGTACAATCTCGAACATCGTTTGCAACGGATACGGCCAAAAGGCATACGACAAAACAAATAATAGCGCGACGCCCAGCTCAATTAGCGGTTCAAAGCGACCAATGAGAGTACGACACTGGCGGCACTTACCCCGTAGAGATAACCAGCTGACTAATGGTGTTAAGTCGTACCAGCGCAGTACATACGAACAGTGTAGACACCTCGATCGATCATGGACAGCGTCGCCAGTTGTCAGTTTTTTGAGCCGCTGATACTCGTCTTTGTCATAGGCTTCGTGATTAGCTTTGTCCTCATTCAACTGACGGGCGCGCAGGCGCCAGACCATCGCGCCCGCAAAGCTGCCCAAGCATAGGCCGGTGAGTATCAGTACCAGGTAGATAAGTGCGTTTTCCATAAGCACTATCATAGCAGGTCACTAAAGGATTACATATAAGAAGAGGCCCACGGGCCCCTTCTTATCTCACTAAGGACTCTTGTTTAGTTGTCTTGACAGAAGTAAGCACCACCACCTGACTCAAGTTTGGTGACAACGGTGAACTTACGCGACGTGCTAGCGACAAGTACCTGCCTAGTTGCGGAACTTTCGCCACACGTCGATTTGTCTGTGACTGTAATGACTCCATCCGCGGCAGTAACGTCAACTGGAGGACTAGCAGGAAGGGCAACGTTAATGTCAGTAGTATTTTCAGACTTTTCTGTCACATAGCTTGCAAGCCCGGCGGTAAGCGGGAACTTACCTCTATTATTGCCTGTGTAGGAGACAACAGCCGATGACACAGCGCCAACATCAGCCTTGCGTGCCGTATCGCGCTGATTGCGCTGCAGGGCTGGGAGTGCAATAAAGACCATCAAAAATATCAGTCCAGCAATGGCTAGGACCAACACCACCTCGATAATCGTAAATCCTTTTTCTTTTTGTTGAGGGTTCATAGGAACTTTTTCCACCTTTCTTATGAACTAATTATGACTTTTGTGCGCATAACGCTTGTGCCTATAGTACCCTAAGCCCGTACGAATGTCTAGACATTTATGCCATTAACAAGGCTATAAATCGGCAACAATATAGCTCCGACCATACCCCCTGCGACCACCGCGAGCACGACCATCAGGATTGGCTCGATGGCCGTTGAGATGGTGCGAATCTGTTCGTCAAGCTCATCTTCGTAAACTTGGGCAACTTTTCCCATCATTTCATCAATCCTACCCGATTGCTCACCGATATTAATCATCTGCGGAACAAGCGAGAGGATATAAGCTTCGGGCTGAATAGCCGCCGATAGCGCTTTGCCGCCCTTCACTTTTTCTGAGGCGCGCATGATGCTTTCTTCAAGGACGGTATTATTGATGGCTGTCGCCGTTATTCTGAGCATATCAAGCATACTGACACCGGTGCTGAGCAGGGTTTGCCCAGTACGTGCAAAGCGGGCCATATAAAGCTTCCGAAACATCGGGCCAAAAACTGGAACGTTTAGCTTAAACGTATCCTTCAACTTAATGCCACTGTCGGTTTTCAGATATTGCGCCAAGAAATAACCGACGATACCGAGAATAATAAGCGTCAGCCACCAGAATTGCGCCAAAAAGGCAGCCATGTCTACCATGGCCTGCGTCAGAAACGGTAGCTGTCTTTTAAGATCATGATATAACTTTTCAACCTGAGGCACGACCGTAAAAAGCATGAAAGCTAGAACACCAAAGATGACAAACAACACGATAACTGGATAGGTCAGCGCACCCTTAATCTTGCTCATGGTAGCGGCATCTTTCTCTTGTTGGTTGGCGACTCGTTGCAATGACTCATCAAGTGTTCCCGATATCTCACCTGCCGAGACTAAAGCAATAAAAACCGGGTCGAATACATCGGCGTGCTTTGAAAATGAATCAGACAGTGTTTTGCCGCCCTCTACCGAAGCCGTAATCTCTTGGACTACGGCTTGAAGTTGTTTGTTTTGAGTCTGCTCGAGAACCGTATGGAGACTCTGCGACAGTGGCAGACCAGCACCGATAAGGGTTGCTAATTGACGCGTAAAGACAATTTTGTCTTTCACGGTAATTCGGCCAGCTAACTTGGCAATAATATTACCGTCACCCGTTTGCTCTTTGATATCCAGCGGTGTAAAGCCTTGTTCTATCAGCAGATGGGCGGCCGCACTCTCCGACTCAGCCTGTAAAGTCGCTTTGGTAATCTTGTTAGACGATTGATCACGTGCTTCATAGGTAAATTTCTTCATGATTAGCCCCGCATTAGCCTTTCAAACTCGGTAATGTCAACTGCGTAATCACGAGCGTTGTCGTACGTTACCGTCCCACTTTGAACGAGGCCGGCTAAGGTGCGGTCCATCGTCTGCATCCCCTGGTCGGCGCCAGTCTGAATAACGGCATCGAGCTGATGGGATTTACCTTCTCGAATAATATTACGTACCGCCGAGTTAGCAATAAGCACTTCGGCTGCCACAACCCGTCCGCCACCAATAGCAGGAACAAGCCGCTGAGAACAGATGGCCATTAAAATATTTGAGAGTTGGGCGCGAATTTGTGATTGTTGGTGTGGCGGAAATACGTCAATCATACGGTCAATTGATTGCGCCGCGCTATTGGTGTGAAGAGTCGCGAACACCAAGTGTCCAGTCTCAGCAATGGTTATGGCGGCACTAATCGTCTCGAGGTCGCGCATCTCACCAATCAAGACAACATCAGGGTCCTGTCGAAGACTAGAGCGGAGAGCCGCGCTAAAACTGTAGGTATCATAATGGACTTCTCGTTGCACAATCACCGACTTCTTTGATTTATGAGTAAATTCAATTGGATCTTCGATAGTAATAATATGCTGAGCCCGTTCACTGTTAATCTTGTCGACAAGTGCCGCCAGCGTGGTCGATTTTCCGCTACCGGTTGGCCCGGTGACAAGTACAAGTCCTCTTGGATAATCAGCAAATCCAATCACAACGTTAGGCATGCCTAGTTCGGTCAACGACTTGATATCATTTGGAATCAAACGGAGAGCCGCCGCCAAGTTGCCTCGTTCGTGATAGGCGTTGACGCGAAAGCGCCCCAACGTGCCAAAGGCAAAGCTAAAGTCAAATTCTTTGTCCTTTAACAGAATCTGCCTCTGGTCCTGGTCTAAAATAGCAAATATTAGCGCTTCAACCGCTGGCTCGTTGAGCGGATTAAAGCCGACAATCGGCGTTAACGAACCGTCTATGCGAAGCATTGGAGGTAATCCAACCTGCAAGTGAAGGTCGGAGGCTCGCTTTCGGACAACCTCTTCTAGTAGTACTTCGATTCTTAATTCTTGATTATTCATAACTTCCTGTCTCACCCTTTCTCTAGGCTGTGTCTGCCGCTACGCGATTTACTTCTTCGATGGTCGTAATACCCTGCAATGCTTTAAGATAACCGTCTTGTCGCATCGTAACCATTCCCTGAGAAACGGCTAAACGCTGAATCTCTGAGCTGGTTGCTCGCGCCACAATCAGATTTTGGATATCGTTATTTACATCCATCACCTCATAAAGTCCGGCGCGACCACTATAGCCACGTGGTGCTTGCGGGGAGTCGATTCCCTTGACTAAAGTATAAGCGCTTTGGCCCGCTAGGGGCAAGTCTTTATAGCCTAAATCCTGAGAAACAACGGCAACGTCGGCAGCTGTCTTCGGTAGAAGGTGCCCGATAGTCGTTAAAATGTTTTGAGTTTCAATAGGGTTAGACTGATAGACCTCGCGTTTCACGGCGACGCGCCTCACAAGGCGCTGTCCAATAATCGTGTTGACTGTACTGGCGATCAAGAATGGCTCGATACCCATATCAAGCAGTCGCGGCAAAACGCCAGCTGCACTGTTGGTGTGAAGCGTACTAAAAACGAGGTGCCCCGTCAGGGCGGCTTGAACTGCCAGGTTCGCTGTTTCGCTGTCGCGAATCTCCCCTACCATCACAATGTCTGGGTCTTGACGTAAAATAGAACGAAGTCCCGTCGCAAATGTCAGTCCAACGTCACCATTAACTTGAATCTGATTGACACCGTCCATCTTGTATTCGACTGGATCCTCGAGGGTTACAATATTAACGGTATCGTCCTTGATCTCTTTAATAAGCGCGTACAGACTCGTTGACTTACCGCTACCAGTCGGGCCCGACGTCAACACCATGCCATTTGGACGACGTATCCCCTTGCGAATAGCCCTAAGAGCGCGTCCGGCATACCCCATTTCTTCGATATTGAAACTATTACCACTCTTATCAAGCAGACGAATCACGACTTGTTCACCCCAGACCACTGGACTAATCGCGATACGCAGGTCAACTTCTTTATTGGCTACCTTGACCGTAAATTGACCGTCCTGCGGTACCCTGTGTTCATCAATCTTAAGATTGGATAAAATTTTTATTCGGCTTACTAGGGCTGGTTCAATACTTTTTGGTAGTTGCATAATCTCGCGCAGCACGCCGTCAACGCGACATCGAATTTTGAGGGTCGCCTCGAGAGGTTCAATGTGAATATCGCTGGCTCGAGACTTGACTGCATATTCCAAAATCGTGCTTAGCGCTTTACTGATTGGCGAATCTTGAACAATAGTTTTGACGTCTTTAACAGAGTCAAGATTTGCCTCAACTTGGCTGGCTTCGGCAGCTTCATCAACACTCGAAAGATCGGTCCGATACTGGTCCAAGACATGACGAACGCCGGACTCTGACGCCATAAACACCTTTAATGGGCGTTGGATACGATTGGCCAGGTAGTCAACTGCTTGGACATTATTTGCATCAATCATGGCAACGGCCAGACGGTTTTGAACCTCGGCAAGCGGTACTGCCATAAAGCGTTCGGCAATATCTTCTGGTAGCAAAGCGAGGACGTTTTGGTCAATAAAGCTATTACTGAGGTTGACGTATGGCACGCCTGAAACTTGGGCAATGGCATGGGTTAAAAGTTCATCATCAACAATGTGCTCTTCTGTTAGTAACGCCAGGAGCGGCTTTGTTTGGGCGACCGAAGTCATTTCGGCAGCACGCAACACGTCTTGGGTCACTAATCCCTCATCTATCAGCAGATTGATGAGTTTTTCTTGAATGTCACCGGTTAAGAGTGCCATGGAAGCATAATCCTATTTACTACCGTTAATCTGGACTTCAACCGCTGGATTAATGGCATTTTTGTTAAAGATTGTAGGGCTTGGCGCTACTATTGTGGAGTCGATAGTGTCGATTATCTTCACTTTTACGGTTTCTTTTGAGACATTGCCAAACATGCTGTTCGCAATAAAGTAGGCTACTAAAATGCTGACTGAAGCGATTAGTATGATCATGGCTATATCTGTTTTTTTCATGGTTTGACCGTTTTATCCTTTAATTCAACAACCCGTGTTGGTTCATAAAATGCTCGTGCCTGTACGCTCAACACTCGTTTGTTTCCTTGGTTTTCAATCCGGAGTGAAATAATATCGATGGCACGAATTGACCTCTCCAGCCGACTCAAGGCTTCCTTGAGGGCTACTTCACTTCCGCTGACAGCGAACCGGAAGGCTATTTGGGTATTGCCAGATGCCGAGGCTGTCGATGCGTCCTGTACCGTTAGGTCAGTCGAGAGAGATTCTACTCCGATAACCGGATCAACCTGTAGCGAGTCAATAGATAGTCCTTCAATATTAGCAAGTAATTTGTTCTGCAGAGACGCGCCCAAGGCTAACGAGTTTGCGTCAGACGGTAAGGCATCGAGAATTACCTGTATGGCCTGATCATCCGGTTTGGCTTTTGAATCAATCAAGGCTTGATTATTGTCCAGAATACGGACTTGAGCCTCGAGCTCGGAAATATTTGCATTGTTACTTTTCAAAATGGATACCGTCTTGTCTTTTTCGGATAGAATTTTTTCGTTAAAAACAGCTTTTTGAATTAGAAATAGTGAACCCACCAGCGCAAAGCCGACAAGCGCCGAGATGGCTGCTACCCATAAAAACATGGTACGATTTGCTTTGGCAATCTGAGTTCGCTTACGGATGGCGGCGTCTTTTGCTTGCATACTACTGTGCCCCCTTTAAATCTGCGGCTCGATCAACAAAGATGCTTTTTGGGACACCCAGATAGGAATCGGTAACGTTGCCCTGGGTTGCGATGATGACTGTTGCGTTTTTTGATGATGGCGCAAATAATTCCTTGGCATAGGTAAAACTCAGTGTAAATCGCAACACTTTTGCGCCTGATGCATCTTCACCATAGCTGGTATCACCGGTACTGACATTTGAGGCGAGGGCAGTCTGTTGCTCACCCGCATCGCTCGTATATTTGACCTTGGCACCTTCGATAGTTTTACGGAAGACTTCCGCCGCCGCATAGCTATTAGCGGCCTGTCCCTGCATCGTAACGATACCGGCAGTCGAGTCCACTGCCAAATCGGATATTTGAACATCGTTTGGAACTGGCGGAATAATCGCCAACAAGACATCAAAGATGCGTGAGTCAATCTTTTTGTCATCATGCATCGTCGAAATCTTTGTCAGCTGATTCTGAATCGTTAATGTTTTCGAGAGATCCTCGACGCCAGCAAGCTGTTGGCTACCTTTTTTAATGGCTTCATCAGCTACGACACTCCGGACGGTCTGTACAGCGAACACGTATAATGCCAACAACGTCACTACCACAATCGCCACAAGCCCAATCAAAATAGAAAAAGATATCACTGCCGCACGGACGCGCTGAACCTTTATCAGCTCTTGTTTGACTGCCGGAATAAGGTTGATTTCGATCATGACTTATTCTTCCGCTGTGCAAGTCCAATGACCGTCGCGAATTCGGCTGCCACGCTGGCAAGCTGCTGCTGATCCGACTGCCCGACCCGCACTTTTTGCCACGGATTTGCAACGCTCGAAGGAACGCCCGTCTTGGCAGTGACATAGTCGCCAAATTGGGGGACTACGGCCGCAAACCCAGACAACAAGATGCCGCCGACGGGAGTATTTGGATAGCGTGTTTGAAAAAACTTGATTGATTTTACCAGTTCAGCCGCAAAATTATCAAGCGTCCCCTCAATCGCACGGTAAACTTGTCCCTCGAGCCGATCTGGCGCCAGGCCAAACTTAACAATAAACTGACGGGCTTGATCTTCTTGAACATTAAGATTTTGGACTGCCGCCTTGATGAGCGAACGCAGTCCGGTTGGAATGGTCCGCACGAGTCGTGGGCTATCACCAAAGGTAATCGCCAGGTCGGTAGATTGTTCGCCAACATCGATAATGAGACGGGCGTCTTTGATGTCGCTTGGTAACAACGAACGAATCATCGCCAATGGATCAGGCTCAGCGGCAATCACATTCAAACCCAGGCTCTCGATGAATTCGAGACGCTCTTCGGTGTAGGCATTGGCGGTGCTAGACAGCAGGACTTCTTGCTGCTTGGGGTCATGAAGCGATTGACCTAGTAGGGCCCAGTCAACTTTAGTATCATCAATTGCCATCGGGATATATTGGTCGATTTGATATTTAATAGTACTCCGCAGCTCTGCTTCACCCATATTTGGAACATCAATAACAGTGGTAAATGTTTTGCTTGAAGGCAAGCCAATGGCCACGTTCTTATCTTTGATACCGCTTTGGCCAACAGCGGTCATGATGACTTCGCCTAAGCGACGTTGATTTTCGGCAGATCCGCCCATACTCGTCTTTTCGTCAAGTGGTGCATAGCCGTAATGCTGCAAGCTCCAACTGTCGGGACCCGTCGAAGACAGCTGCACAACACGCACTGCGTTAGTGCCTATATCCAGTGCAAAAAAGTCGCCCACTCCTTTTAGTAATACCATATTGCTTTTCATTATACATAAGCACTAGCGTTAAAAGCAAGCGATAATTTAATATTAAAGTCTTGGTGGAAGTTCGGTGGTGTACACCGTCTGGACACGGCCATTACCAGCTGCTCGCGCGGACGCCCACAAATAGGCATCAGAGCGAAGATTAAAGATTTCAGCCGGATCACCACTCTCGTCGGCAGGGCCAGAACCGCCCGTCCGTAGCAAGTATAGTTTTTTGGCCATAACCGGACCATTGACGGTCAATTGTTGGTTGCAGATGTCTGAGGTAAGTGGTGGCGACGAGGAGCAGGTCGTAATAGTACCCGTGCCCCCCTTTGCAATCAGCCAGGCGTCAACGTTTGTGACATCATCGTTGATGATGATTCTATCGGCAATAATCACCAGTTGAGGAATCTCGTCAATTGATTTTAACGAAGCAGAGGTGTAGCGAATATCTCCGTCAATAGTCACCGTCCTACCGGGAGCGTTCAGGACTAACCACCTGCCCTTTTCAATTGTCCCACCGGTTAATGTCAGGTTACCAGTCGCCGTGTAAAGGCCGCGTTTTGATTGGTTCGATAAATCGTTCGTCCCCAACACTGGCGTCGAGCCGACAATTGGAAAGTTGGCGGCAACGTCAGGAATAGACCTATTGGCTTTATACGCCCCGATCGGACTAGTATTAACACAGTTGGGGTTGCCCGTCGCCAGCGCAAAGCTCAATTTACTTGCCTTACAAACCGTTGCGCTAGCCATTCCGCTAATACCGGCGTAACCAGAGCCCGACGCAGCCCCAGTGATTGAGCCAGTAGCGAAGATACCGTATTCAATCCAGCTACCGAATGTGTTACCGTTCTTGACAGAAGTACTCGTTTGGACGGACGAAACCGAGCTTGGCGTCGAGCCGCCAAGAGCTTTACCGACCGACAGGTCACCATTATGAACTTGGACCTTTGGCCGCTTGCCAATTATCAGACAGCTCGTTTGAGGTGAGGGCTTGCTATGAGCCCACCAACCATCACTTGTCCGCGCTGGTACGCTACTGGCGTTTGGCTTCAAGGACAACGCGTAGCAAACTCTGGTTCCAACTTCAAAATCTTCGGCAGTCAATACATTGCTCGATAGCGGTGTCGTAGAGCTCTTGGCAAAAATCCTGTTACCGCTCGTTATGGTCGTACATGCCACAACACCCCCACGCCTAAAAACAACTGTACTGCACGGTACGCTAGGACTAAGGAGCGGCGAATTAGGGACAGCTGCGCCGGGCGAAAGAACCATCTTTGTCACTTGCCAGTCAGTAGGCTTGCTCTTCGTAGCATAGCCTCCAGCACCACTATTGGTGACGCTCGGTGTCACAGTATATGTCGCGCCTGGCTCAACGACGCCACTAGGGGTGACTGCTACGGTAGGTGTTAACTTATAGGCATAACAGGGACCGATTGAGCTAGTCCAGCTACGAGCCGGCGAGTAATCAGTGCGCGTCCAATACTCCCTTACCCACACCACTTTACCGTCTATAGTTTTCTTTACAAGCCTGCTCATCTGAGTATAACCCGATATCCAGCTGCGCGTTTCTCGATAGGTAACTGTGTATATATCGCCGGTGGTGTGGGGATTAGTAATATTAATTGTTGCCGGGCTCGTGTAGGGGCCGTAGCTTCGCAAAATAGTCGATACTCTGGTAGGTATCCCATTGCCATTGGCGTCTCTACCTGGGGTCACAGTGACAAGCATGGGCTGACAGCCGAGACTGCTGGCATCGCCATCTATGGGATCTTTGGGTTCAGTATCTTTATCTTTTTCAGGAACCTCCCCGTTTCTGCCCATCGGGTTAGCACAACGCCGTAATAGTTCGTAGGCAATGCTGCCATCGTCTTTTAATATCCTAATACCTGCCTCGTTATGGTATTCGTCAAACCAGGCGTCATCGCCTCCACCTTGATAGTAACTATTGATACTGTTGGACACGTTACCACTCCACGCAATCTTACCTTTGGCTTGGCGATCGTTCAGGCGATCCGTGATTTCGGTCCAATTGGCAGCACTGACGGTTCGACTATGATTGCCCCCATTGAGACCCAGCATGGTATAGACGATAAAAGCGGAGCCGGTTTTCTTTTGGGTATTACTGGAGGCGTTGGCAGATTTAAGCAAATTTATCAGCTCAGTGACCGTATTGACAGAGTTCGGAATCGCCTGTCCGCCACTTATGGCTGGTAAAACTTCAATACCGCTAGTGTCACGGTTATTCGTAAAGTAGCCATGCCACGTGGTTCGACCGTAGACGGTACCCGAATAGGCAGCGGCTTGGACACCGACGTACGAACCCAGTGCGACGACCACTACGGCCAAAAGTCCGAAAGCTGTTTTTTGGAAACGTTTATTACTCATTTTCACCATCCTAGTCCTTTGTTCCATCAAGTGCCTCTATTCTACCTTGAAAGTACTTGATATTCGCATCGGCTAGCGGTTTAGATTTGTCAACAAGTGGAATAGTTTTCTGATAATACTCGATGGCCTTTGGGGCATCACCTTTGGCCTCATATATCTGGGCTATATACTGAGTAACGGCGCTGTTTTGATTAATAGCTTCGGCTTGCTTGGCGATAACCAAGGCATCATCATATTTACTGTCATTCAACAGTAAGTTCGCCTTGTTTAAAAGTAAAATACTTTTTTGGTAAGAGTCTGCAGTCTGTTTGATAGCATTGTCATATACAGCCTTGGCCTCGTCACCCTTACCGTTAAAAGCAAGTTTCTCGGCTTCGTCAGTCGTTTTATTGACTTCTTGGGAGCGCTTAGTTTGTAGCAAGACTGCTTCTTGTTCTTGGGCTGGCTTTTGGATAGTGACATAAAACCAAGCAGCGCCGACACCGGTGAAAAAAAGAATTACAAAAATAGCGGCAGTAATCCAGCGCTTCTTACGAGAGAAATGTTTTCGGGCTGGAGACGGTGGTGTTTGGTGTTTATTGTTGTTGTTTGACACGAGAAATATTCCTTATGCTTACCTTACTGACAATGATAGCATATTCTTGAAAAAACAACATCGATGACTCGAGCACTCGTTTTTTTTCATTACCTCTGTTAATATAGACGTATGAGTCTTTCTATCGGAATCGTCGGCCTTCCTAACGTCGGCAAATCTACCCTGTTTAATGCCTTGACAAATAATAATATTTTGGCGGCTAATTATCCGTTCGCCACCATCGAGCCTAACACTGGTATTGTGGCCGTCCCCGACGACCGCTTAGCACAACTGGCTACATTGTATGGTTCAACCAAGCTACTACCGGCCACCGTCACGTTCGTGGATATTGCTGGCCTCGTGGCTGGCGCCAGCAAGGGTGAAGGACTTGGTAACAAATTTTTGGCAAATATTCGCCAGTGTGAGGCGATTGTCCATATCGTCCGGGCTTTTCGCGACGATAACGTCATCCATGTTTCTGACAAGGTTAATCCGCGCGATGATATCGAGATTATCAACACCGAACTAATTCTAGCCGATATCCAAACCATCGAAGCGCGATTGCCAAAAATCGCTAAAGACGCCAAAACTCAGCCAATTATGAAGGCGACCGCCGAGTACCTGACAAATTTGCTGACTCATTTAAAGTCTGGTACCCCACTATCGGCACTTGGCGACCTAAAGTTTGAATACATTAATGACCTAAACTTACTTACCGCTAAACCAGTTATCTATGCCTTTAATGTCGACGAGCAAACATTGATTGACGATACCAAAAAAGCCGAACTTACCGCACTCGTCTCGCCTGCCCGAACAATTTTTGTATGCGCTAAACTAGAAGACGAATTAAAAGGGCTGGCATCCGAAGACGCAATAGAATTACTCGAAAGTTACGGGGTAAAAGAAACAGGCTTACTACAAATGATTCATGCCGCCTATGACATCCTGGGCTTACAAAGTTACCTGACCGCCGGGCCAAAAGAGATCCGGGCCTGGACAATTAAAAAAGGCGCGACTGCGCCCCAAGCTGCCGGTGTCATCCATGGCGATTTTGAACGCGGCTTTATTGCTGCCCAAATAGTCGATTTTGACGAACTGATAGCTTCAGGCTCGGAAGCGGCAGCCAAAAGTGCCGGTAAAATGCGGACTGAAGGTAAAGACTACATTATGCAGCCTGGCGACGTCGTCGAGTTTCGTTTCAACGTCTAGTAATTATTTCGTTAGAATATGAATTGCCCCGGAGGACACAGCCGCTGGATTGCGACGTGTCCTTGCCGGGGCAAGGGTTCACTCAACTCGTAATGAGGAGTGAGAAATAACTGAACCGATTCATTTTTTCATCTGGAGAGCCACGACAACATTTTCAGTCGTCTTGAACTCTTTTCCTGTCTCGCGGTAGCAGCCTACCATAATTAGGCGGCCGGCTTTGGCGAGTGTAACCCGAGGGTCAGAGGAAAAGTCCGGCTTCGAAACCGTAAACGGCTCCTCAACGACCACGTAATGCAGCCGCCCGTTACCGGTCGTCACATACACGTCGTCTCCAAACCGAAGCTCCTTGATACGGTTGAAAACCGCTGGCTCTCTCCACGTGTGACCGTAGAAGTAAACCGTATTGGTTGCATCCGTGCCGGGAATCCCAGCGTTGTTGCCAGACCACCATGAAACCCGATCGAGCATCGGTGGATAAACGCCGGTCCTTCCGGTCTGGCGCGTCCTCTGCTCTAACGTTGCTTTGCTATACTCGTCAACTGACGCATCCAACCCTATCCGCGGTGCGGTGAGTTGAAGCGGCTTTGCCATCGAAATGGCTTGACGAGCAACTTGACTCTTTGAAGGTGTTTTCGCCACTGGCGCCACAGGCTGCGGCGTCGAGACCCGTGAGGGCGATGACGTCGGAGCTGTTGGTATTGGTGCGACGGAGGCAGTCACCTGCTCCCGCCGCACCGTCTCGTCGTGGTATGACTCAGCCTGACACGCAGCCAGTCCAAGCATACACACAATGAGTACCGCGAGCGGACGCCACCGCTTAGTCGCGGTAGGCACCCCTGCGCCGAGACACGATAGTTGTGGTCACTAGTGCCACACCCACGAGAAGGCCGAGTCCAATCAACCAAGGAAGCGTAGCGCCTCCTTGATTCTGGCGGGTCTCCCAGCCAGTGTCAGCCGACGGCACCGAATTGTTCGGCGACGTCACCTGCTTGACTGGCAGCGTGACAACCGGAGGGTTTACCACCGGCGGCTTGTGTGCAACCGGAGTCTTGCACTCACCCTTGTCGACCTTGCCGTTGCTGTTGAGATCCACCCACTTGGTGCCCACTGGGCACACCTTCGTGGGGGTTTCTATAGGTGGCGCCACCGTAGTGGCGGCGCAAGTAGCCGTATCGAAGGACAAGGTGGCACGGGTGACATCGCGGGCATTGATTACCAGCGTCACTTTCTTGCCATCCTCCGTCGAGTAGAACACCTGGGGGGTGATTTCCTCGCCGCTCGCCACGGGAATATAGTAGAACAACGTGACGCCATCGATAGTTTCTGCAACCTCGAAGGAGTCTCCGTCCGAACTGTCGCTGCCAAGTGCGGCATTGACAACCGTCAGACCAGACTTCTCACCGTCCAAAATCTCACACTCCGAAGAGAGTGATGCTCTGGGGGCAATAACCGGGTCTGGCTGGCTCACCACGTTCGTGAACTCGAAAGTCCACGTCGCAGTGCCGTCGAGCACGTAGCCCGACTTGGCCTTGGCCACGACCGTCACCGTATCTGTTCCCGGGTAGGGGCCGGCTGCGACAATCTCGTTGTCCACCAGGTAGTCGACACCATCCATGTTAGGCACGGTGTAGGTGTCATCCTTGGTACCAGCCTTATCCACCGAGGTGGGTGCAGTTGGCGTGACCTTAGTGTCGGTCGGCGGTACAACGATTGTGCAGTCAGCAACCACTACGGTCACTCTGTCGGTCGGTATACCGCCACGCCCACCGTAGATTGCATACAAAAATTCACCAGCCGGTTGGCCGACGATTGTTCCGGATGCACTTCCTGTCACAGTAGTAACCGAGCCGTTGGCGACATTGGGACCATTATCCACCGGGTCTCGGTCGATTGACCAAGTGTCCGGTCCTCCTGTGAAATCAAAGGAGAACTGAAGAGTCCGCAGCCCGTCAAAGCAGTCTCCGACTGTGATGACAAGGTTGGATGCCTCCAGTTGGGAGTCCGGTGGCGTGACGCAAGCATCAACCATGACCTCCACTCTCGTCGTAATCGGCGTGCCGCCGGTTTTGTTGTACAGGCCATAAACCTGTAGTCCAGCCGGCTGGCTAGGCATAACGATACCAGAAACAGTCCCCGTGGCCGACGAAACGGTTCCGGTAGCAACTGCAGCACCGTCAACCTTTCTGACGATGGTATAGTCTCCCGGGCCGTTCGTAAAAGCAAACGAAGCCGTGACGGTTTCGCAGCTCGTCTGCGTGACGGCGAAACTTGTCGCTTCAATTGCATTGTTGACGGTTGAGGCAGAAGCCGATGTGAAGCCGAAGCCCACACCAGACGCCACCAAAGCCAGCATCGCTACGAAGGCGATGAAGGCTCGTTTGAAATTCTTGGGGAATGACATTTCTGCCCGTCCCCTCTCTGCTTCTTTTCAAGGAAGCATTGATGAAATGAATCGGATTGTTAAATGCGCCCATCGGGGACGCACGTAATGTGCGTCAACCCGAATTAGCGTGCCATCCGTGCTCCTGTTTCCAAAAAGAAGGAGCATCGGCACAAATCATATAGAATTATGGCACAAAAGAAGTTATTTGTAAATAGTTAGGTCAAACACTACCCCTGTAACCTATCAAGTTAGAGCCGTTTTAGTTTATAAAACCGTTCTTGGTTACCTTTGGCGCCAGCCACATCACTGTCTCGTTTGTCGGCAATCATGAATAATTCTTTGGACCAGACCTCAAAATCTTTCAAGATTTGGCGGCGCATCGAGTCGTTTTTAATAATACCTTTATTAGTCTGGTCTTTGCCAGCTTCAAATTGCGGCTTTACCATGGCGATAATTTCGGTACTTGCACCACTTAAGTATTGATGAAGATGAGGCAAAATCTCACGCAGACTGATAAACGAGACGTCAATCACAATAATGTCCGGTTTATCTTTTAGATAAAAGTCACGAATATCAGTTTTTTCGTGCAGTTCAATCTTTGGATGACCGTGCAGACTGGGGTGTAATTGATCGGTACCAACGTCAACCGCGTAGACCTTCGATGCCCCATGCCGTAACGCGTAATCGGTAAAACCGCCGGTGCTACTGCCGACATCGAGCACAACCTTGTCGCGAAAATCAAGCTTCAAAACCTCGGCCACCGAGGCCAACTTCAAGCCAGCACGGCTGACGTACTGGTCTTCAGCGGTCATATCGATGATAGCGTCCGAACGGACAAACTGACCAGGTTTAGTCACTACCCGACCATCAATTGTGACTTTGCCCATCTTGATCCAGCTCTCGGCTTGTGAGCGCGTTGGCGTCAAACCGCGCTTGGTAAGCTCGATATCAAGACGCTGCTTGGTCATGTTAACTAGTCTCGCTTTCGTTCGCGGTATTCGCCGGTCGTGGTATCAACCGAGATAACGTCGCCCGTTTTGATAAACGATGGCACTTTGGCGACTAATCCGGTTTCAAGTGTCGCATCTTTCAAGACGCTACTGGTGGTGTCACCCTTGGTAATACTTTCGCAGTAGGTTACTTCCAAATAGACGTTTTTGGGCAGCTCGACATTGATAATCGTGCTGTCAAATGATTGCAAACTCAGGCTTTCGCCTTCTTTGAGGTAGCCGCTCGCGTCTCCGACTGTCTCGGCTGAGAGTTCAAATTGTTCGAACGACTCGGGATCCATGAAATGAAAGCTACTGCCGTCAGTATAGAGGTACTGGACGGTGCGACTGCGTACTTCGGCCGAGTCAATCTTTTCCTGACCCTTAAAAGTTTTCGGAATCACGCTGCCATCAATCAGGTTTTTGAGCTTGACATTAACAATGCTGCCACCGCGCCCTAATACTTTCTGGTTGTAGTCGGTGACCCTAAAAGGCTTGCCGTCAATTTGGACGACAATACCTTTTTTGAGGTCAGTTGGCGAATATGCCATGAACTAACCTTGAGTAACGAATGGTAGTAGCGCCAAGTGACGAGCGCGTTTGATAGCCGTGGCTAGTTGTCGCTGTTGCTTGCTGCTAAGGCCAGTTTTGCCGATTGGCTCAATTTGACCGTACATGTTGATAAATCGTTGCAGAGTTTTGACGTCTGTGTAGTCAAAATATGCGGGGGTATCTTTTTTAAATCGTTTAATAGCCATAATTATTCTCCTAGAATGGAATTTCACTTAAATCAATAGGTTTGTCGTCGATATCTTCGATAACGACATCGTCGCTTTTCTGGCTCGAGCTATTCGAGTTCGCAGGTTGGCTTGAGCCGGCGCCATCGCTTGGGCTGTCGAGGAAGGTAACGTCGGTAGCGACGACTTCAACTTTTGAGCGCTTTTTACCAGTTTCTTTGTCTTCCCAACTATCTTGGCGAAGACGTCCTTGAACCACGACGCGGCGGCCTTTACCGAGGTATTGGACAACCAATTCTCCTAGTTTTTCCCAGGCGGTAACATCGAAAAAATCGGCACTATCGTCTTGTCCTGCACGGTCAACGGCGATACTAAAGCTGGCGATTGTTTTGCCGGTACTAGTTGTACGCTGTTCAGGATCGCGAGTTAAGCGCCCCATCAAAATGACTTGGTTAATACCTTTTGCCATATCGATTTACCTCTCTTCTCGATTATCGTTATTAGTCGTGCGTGCTTTAGCAGCAATTTCTTGTTCTTCGAGGGCTTTGCGGCCTTTTTCGTCAACCGTTACCAATAGGTAACGCAGAACTTCGTCGGTAATATTAAGTGTATTGCTAATTTTTAGTGGCGCCTCAGGCGGCAACGAAACTTGCATGTAAACATAGATAGCGAAATCTTCTTTGTTGATACGGTAGGCTAATTTTTTCTTGCCCCAGTTGTCTTCGCTGGTAATTGTTCCGCCAGCAACCGTCACGATAGAACGCACTTTAGTCAGTGGCGTCTCGATGTCAGCTTCTAGGTCGGGGTGAATCAGAACGGTTAGTTCGTATTCTTTCATAGTAGATTTCCTCCTCTGGAATCCGTTATGGATGCTTATATCTGGTATAAGCCGAGTTGATAACCCTTTGATTGTAACAAAATGTTGTGGATAAGTCTAGTAAGCGTCCCGTAAATGGACTCGAACCGCTACTAGCCCAAATCGTCAGTCATGTCGCCACGAATCTCGTCGAGACTACTTATCAAGACTTCGCGTGGCCGGGCGCCATCGGCGGGACCAATAATCCCTTGGTCTTCCATTGTCTCGATTAAACGGGCGGCGCGGGCATAACCCACCCGGAGGCGACGTTGAAGCAAGCTAGCACTCGCCTTACCACTGTCTACCACGACGCGCAGAGCATCCTTGTACATCAAATCATCACTACCACTGTCAAAGTCCATCACGACGCCGCCCTTACCGTTCAGTTGAACTGGCTGACTGACAACCTCGTCATTATACTGTGGTGGCGACTGCATGTGCAGATGATTAGTAATCTTTTGAACTTCGTCCTCTGTCACCCAAGCACCCTGAATACGCTTTGGCTTGCTCATGCTTGGTGTCAGCAGCAGCATGTCACCTTGCCCCAGTAGTTTTTCAGCCCCTACCTGATCGAGGATAATCCTACTTTCAAGTTGGCCCGCAACCGTAAAGGCGATTCGAGCTGGAATATTGGCTTTAATCAGTCCCGTTATAATATCGGCTCGCGGACTCTGGGTCGCCAGTACTAAGTGAATACCGACTGCACGAGCCTTTTGCGCTAAACGAACAATCAACGCCTCTACGTCACGAGAAGCGACCATCATCAAATCGGCCAACTCGTCAATCACAATCACGATGTATGGCATAGCGCCGTTCTCGTGCTGTTGGGCGTGACCGTCTTCGTCTGCTACTGTAATTTTGGTGCTGGCTGTTTGAATTTTTTGATTATACGACTTTATATCTTTAACACGATGCTCGGCGAGTAACTTGTAACGACGCTCCATTTCGTTGACCGCCCACTTAAGCGCACTTATCGTTTTGTCGGGTTCGGTTATGACTGGAGTTAAAAGGTGTGGAATGTCTTGGTAGGCGGCCATTTCAACCTGTTTAGGGTCGACGAGGATGAGCCTCATTTCACTCGGGCTGTTGCGGTACAACAAACTCGTCAGCAACGTATTAATCATAACCGACTTACCCGAGTTGGTTTGCCCGGCAATCAAGATATGTGGCATTTTGTTGAGTTCGCCCACCACGGCTTCGCCTGATATATCTTTACCGATAGCAAAGGCCAATGGCTCCTGAGCCGCCTTCCACTGACTGCTTGTTAGAATAGCATGCAGACGAACGTCAGCCGCTTTGCGGTTTGGCACCTCGATACCCACGGCTTTTTGGCCAGGAATTGGGGCTTCGATACGCAGGCTCTGGGCAGCCAAATTCAAAGCAAGATTGGTCTCGAGAGCCGTAATGCGCGTTAGTTTCACACCACTAGGCGGACGGAGGGTATATTGTGTGACTTTTGGCCCAATATTGGCGCCTTCCATATCAACATCAATATCAAACTCGCTCAGAGTATCTTTGATAATACGCGCGTTCTGCTGAACATCGCCCGCATCAGCCGGAGATTGCTTTTTTTCGAGTAAATCAAGGCTCGGTGCTTCCCAATTTGGGTCGCTCACCGTCACGAGAGCTGCTTGAGCCTCGGCAAACTTATCACGATCGACGCTATTTTTTAAACTCGAAAGTCGTGTATGCTTTTTATCATCAGCCCCGGAGGCAGTCGGATCAAACGTTGGGACGTTCGCATTCAGTTTGAAATCGCCAATTGTTTTTAGCTTGGTGCTATCAAGTGCAGCCGCATTACGCATAACTTTGACATTGGCCTCTTGCTCGCTTTGGTCGCGCTGCGAAAGTTCCCATAATTTCTTGATAACCGTAAATGGCGAGACGCGGATGATAAACAGCACCGTAACAAGAATAAGGAGAACATAGATAAATGCGGCTACCCCACTGTCAACCAGCGTTAAAGCACCGCTATTCACCAGTTCGCCAATAAAACCACCCGTCGGCTTGCCATCTGTATTTTTGAGCAGGCCAAACAGAGACGCAAACCATACAATCGAGGTAATAGTAGCCAATTTCATCACAAATGGTAAGCGATTATCTTCGGCCCGGAATATCTCGACAGCAACATAAATAAACAGTAACGGTACGACATACACGGCATACCCAATCGTGTCGAGTGTTGCCTGGTACAGCCAATCAAGCACTGGCCCACCAGCGTTAAACCAGGCCACAACAAACAAGAATGATATCGCAATCAGAAAGACTGCTCCGACTTGCGTCCAAAAACCCGTCGGTAAGCTATGTTGGGGAGCTGGATTAACGGGTGCTTTTTTTCGTGAGTATTTTTTCTTTTTTGCCATAATCTTTTCTATTATAAGCGTTTTAGGCGCTGTTTGATAGACATATTATATTCGGGTAATACAATATTTCACTGTTCGGGATAAAGTAAATAAATTTACGTTTACCCTCTCACATACTCATATTATAGCAAAATTTACTACATTTTGCAATAGGCTTATGGTTTAATATGTTTTATTTGGTAGCAAAGGCTATTTTGCAATAAAAACCAATCCTTACTTTCCCCGCGGAAAGTAATCAAACGCGCTTCTTTTGGCTGCAAAAGAATCAAAACTGCTGGGGTTGATGAATTATCGCGGCTAAAAATAC
>JAYTAD010000011.1:0-15242 GCA_043737705.1 Candidatus Saccharimonadota bacterium
TATCGATGCCCGTCGCAAACAAGAGCTCAAAACCCGCCACCTTAATGATTTGCTCCAAAAACTGATTCAGCGCCATCCACCAGCTGGCCTCAAAAATACTCACCCAAAGCTCCGCTACATCGTCCAGACCGACGTCTCGCCACCATGGTTCGTGATTTACGGCAGTAACCTAAAATATATCCACTGGAGCTACAAACGCTACCTCGAGCGACACATGCGCGAGACATTTAACTTTGCCGGCACGCCAATTAGATTCAGTTTCCGCGACGAAAAACAAATCAAGGCTAATCGCGAAAAAGAACAGGCCGACAAAGAAAAGCTCGCTAAAGAGTCGACCGACACAGATAATACCTAAGTCCGTTTTTTGAATATCCGAGGCGTAGCTTACTTTTTTTTGAAAAATATATCATTTTATCATTGACGATTTAAGTTTTTAGTTGTATGGTATTAAAGGATTTGAATCACCGAAGTTCGGTGATTTTCCAAGACAGAATGGATGTGCAGGAAAAAGTGAACACATTAGGTCGCACATTTCAATTCATCGAAAGTGCCCAGTGTTGCATGGACGACAAGCAGTCGTCAATCGTCGTAACACTCGTTCAGCCAGCCGAAGACAAACTGAACTTCGAGTTCAGCCCGTCAACACGTCCACGAATGCAGCACCCCAACGACCTTCTCATCGAGGATGTCCTGGAAGCTTGCATCTGCCCGCCGAAAGGATGGCAGGTAATGGACACGTCGAACAAGGTGCTTGCCATTTTCTTCGACAAACAAGATCAGTCAAAGATTCTCACCGCATTGGCGAGAATCGTCGAAGAGGTTGAGCACCACTGCGAGTATTTCGAAAAGTTCAGCGCACGACGACAACTCATTTCGGCCTCTTAAAGACTCCGTTAGCCCCAGCCCAGCAAATAGCTACAAGCTGGGGCTAACATGGTCGCATCATTCATTCTGTCTTTTACATTGAACAATTATTCGCTCGAACGGGCGTTTATTTTTTGCTCTTTTAATCTGATATAATCAAACGTATGAAATTAATCCTTAGTCAAGGCAACCATGACGCTAAATACGACCGAACACGACATAACGTCGGCTTTGCTGCCATCGATCAGTTTGCGCATAGTCACAACCTTACTTGGTCAGAAAAATCAAAATTTAATGCATTGGTAGCTGAAATCATTATTGGGGGCGAAAAAATACTCCTCGTAAAACCCACAACTTACTACAACGAGACGGGTATTAGTGCGCGTAAACTGGTGGATTTTTATAACTTAGACCCACAAAAAGACCTGTTAGTTATCCACGACGACCTGGCGCTACCGTTTGGCACCATCCGTACCCGCAAACAGGGAAGTGACGCCGGTAATAACGGCATAAAATCACTCAACAGCCACCTCGGTCCAGACTACCACCGCATTCGCATTGGTATTGCCAGTGAACTTCGCGACCGAATGGATGATGCCGAATTTGTTTTATCTCGTTTTAACAAAGAAGAATCCGAACAATTAGACACCACCGTACTGCCTCATGTCATAGACCATATTGAGCAATTTTGCCAAGACTCACTTGAGGTTACCAGCCACAAACCAATTGCGACTACATAAAAAAATCCAAATAAAAAAGCGCCAGGTAAGGGTGGGCTTCACCTGGCGCTATTTTACCCTTTAACCCACCCGGGGGTAAGCGTAACGTTCTCGATTAAATCGCAGATGTTCGCTGGTTAAAGGGGTTAGTATGCATGCAATGTTTTTATTGTTATCGAGTGGAGGGTAGTTACTAAATAACGCATTGCATGTACCCTAACATAAGTTAGAATAGGGGGTATAAGGTGCTTTTGGTTAATCTCGCAATGTAACCAATCGTATCTAATATTAGCACGTGTTTGACATACTGTCAATAGTTATAGACATAAATTATATGAAAATCAATAGCATACTACCTCTGAATCATAAGTATCTACAGATTATAGATACTATTGCCAAATCGCCAAAAAAATTATATTTCATTGGTAGCTTGCCCGAAGAACGCCGACCCACGGTGGCAATTGTCGGCTCGCGCAAACCGACCGCCTATGGGCGAGAAGTGACGTATCAGCTAAGTTTTGACCTCGCAAAACGGGGCATTGTCATTATCAGTGGTCTTGCGCTAGGAGTTGATGGAATTGCTCATCGGGCAGCGCTTGATGCGGGCGGTATTACATTGGCCGTTCTGGCCAATGGTGTCGATACTATTTATCCAGCCACGCATAAAAACCTAGCCAACGACATTTTAAAAAACGGAGGGGCGATTCTCAGCGAATATGAACCTGGAACATTAGCTAGGCAGCATCAATTCCTAGAACGCAACCGAATTGTAAGCGGCTTGTCAGACGCGATTATCGTTACCGAAGCCGCAATTCGCAGCGGGACGCTATCGACCGTCACCCACGCCCTAGAGCAGGGCAGGGAGGTGTTTGTCGTCCCAGGTAACATCACCAGTCCGCTGTCGGCAGGTTGCAATGCCCTTATTAAACAAGGTGCGTATCCAATTACCTGCGTCCAGGACGTACTTGAGGTTATCGCGCCGGACTTACTCAAGCCCCAGCAAATACTTCCGCTTGGCAACACCCCCCTGGAATCAACCATCATCGGCTTAATTCAGTCCGGGATTCGCGACGGCGACCAATTACAGGTACAGGCCGAAGTCAGTGTCAGTGAATTCTCGCAAACACTGACCATGATGGAGATCAGCGGTGCGGTGCGTGCCTTAGGTGGCAACCAATGGACGCTTCGATAGTATTTAGTAGAAGGTAGATAGTAGATAGAATATAGCAAATAGCAAAGAAACGCGCTACGGGTGACGTTCGGTGGGGCCACCCCAAAATTGTTTATGATACCTCATAAAAATTTTAGGGGTAAACCGGGCGACGGGACCCGGCAAAAAAAGAACCCGAATCGCGTCAGCCATTGAGCAATATATTACATACCCCCTAATCAAGCAATGAACGACAAACTATCAACAGTCAAGTTTACAAATACCGTTAACTTGCGTACAATAACGCATTGTGTTTAGCTGACAAGCAAGCACAACCAATTTATGAAAAATTTAGTCATCGTCGAGTCGCCAGCCAAAGCCAAAACTATCGAGAAGTATCTCGGCAGTGATTTTAAGGTATTATCAAGCATCGGTCATATTCGCAGCATTGCCAAGAAAACCAAGGACGGCACGCCGCCAATCGATGTTAAAGACGGCTTTAAAACAGTCTATGAGATTGACAGCGAGAAAAAGAAAACCGTTGCCGAACTGCGCAAAGCCCTAAAAGTGGCCGAAACCGTTTGGCTGGCAACCGATGAAGACCGCGAAGGGGAAGCGATTGCCTGGCATTTATGCGAAGTGCTCAAGCTCGACCCGACAGCTACCAAGCGTATCGTGTTCCACGAAATTACCAAAAACGCCATCACTGAGGCCATCAAACACCCGCGTACCGTCGATATGAGTCTCGTGCAAGCCCAACAAGCCCGTCAAATCCTTGACCGACTGGTTGGTTTTGAACTCTCACCAGTCGTCTGGCAAAAGGTCCCCGGTGGCAAATCGGCCGGTCGCGTCCAGTCACCAGCCGTCCGCTTGCTCGTCGAACGTGAGCGAGAAATAACCGCCTTCGAAGGTTCGGCAACCTTTAAAGTTGTGGCCGAATTTGAAGCCGCCGGTGTGCCTATGAAGGCAGAGCTGCCAAAGCGTTTCAAGACAGAGCCAGAAGCGCAGGCATTTCTGGAAACGCTCCTTGATGCCACCTTTAGTGTCAGCGACGTCACGACCAGCCCGAGCATTCGTAACCCTGGTCCGCCATTCACAACCAGTACTCTACAACAGGAGGCCAACAGCCGTCTTGGCTTTAGCGCCAAAGCCACCATGTCATCGGCTCAAAAGCTGTACCAAGAGGGTAAGATTACCTATATGCGTACCGACTCAGTCAACCTTGGTAGCGAAGCCAAAAACGCCGCGGCCAGCTACATTACATCCGCGTTTGGACCGGAGTACAGCCAAATCCGTAGTTTCAAGACTAAGTCAGCCAGCGCCCAAGAAGCGCACGAAGCCATTCGTCCAACCGACATCAGCCATGATCACGGAAGTAGTAACGAGTACGATCAAAAACTCTATGATCTTATCCGCCGTCGTACCCTCGCCAGCCAAATGTCACCAGCTAAACTAGAAAAAACTGTCGTGACGATTGCCATCTCAACCAGCAGCGAACACTTTGAAGCCAAAGGTGAAGTGATACTATTCGATGGTTTTTTGAAAGTCTATGGTGGCAGTAAAAAAGACGCCGATATTCTGCCGGCCGTATCGTCGGGTGATTTGTTACCGCTGAGTACCGCCAACGCCCGTCAAATATTCGCCCGACCACCGGCCCGCTACAGCGAAGGAAGTTTGGTCAAGAAACTTGAAGACCTTGGCATCGGCCGCCCATCAACCTACGCCACTATCATTAATACCGTTCAGGTCCGTGGCTACGCCGAAAAAGGCGAGGCCGAGGGCACACCGCGCGACGTCATCGTGCTGAACCTCATCGACAACGCCATCACTCGAGAAGTCGTCCAAGAAAAAACCGGCTCAGACCGCGGTAAACTCATCCCAACCCCAAGCGGAGAAGTATTGAGCGACTTTCTAACGGGTCACTTTGAAAAAATCGTCGACTACGACTTTACAGCTCGCGTCGAACAAGAATTTGACCTTATCGCCGACGGAAAACTCGAACGTAACGCGATGCTCCAAGAATTTTATACACCGTTTCATACTCTTATTGAACGTTCCAGTGATATTAAGCGTTCAGATGTCGCCCAGGCCCGTGAGATTGGCATCGATCCAAAAACAGGCAAACCTATCTTGGCTCGCTTTGGACGATTCGGACCAATGCTCCAGATGGGACTAGCTGAGGACGAGAGCGATAAACCTCGATTTGCTCCCATGCCGGCTAATACCAAGATTGACACCGTCACCCTGGAACAAGCTTTGATTGCCTTTACGTTACCTCGTGTAATCGGAGAAACTGCTGAAGGCGTTACCATCAAGGCCAACGTTGGTCGTTTTGGACCATACATTCAAATTGATAAACTATTCGTCAGTATCAAGCCGCTTGATCCTCATACCATTACCCTCGAGCAGGCCCTTGAACTATACGCCGCTAAGCTCAAAATTGAAGCTGAAAAAAATATTACTGATTTTGGCGATGGCTTAAAGGTGCTGAATGGACGTTACGGTCCGTATATTACCGACGGCGTCAAAAATGCCAAAATTCCAAAAGACATCGAACCAAAAGCGGTGACGCACGAACAAGCCAAAGAGCTCATTGCCGCAGCTCCGGCTGGAAAAAAACGGCCTATCCGCAAAACAGCACGTACCAGCGCAGTAAAACGTCCCAAAAAACGAATCAATTCGTCCAAGAAATAATTGGGCCAGACCATATTGGTCATATTTAAAAAGTCCTAGAACACTCTTTACAAGACATGTCTATTTCATGCTATAATGAGTTAAGTATATAAAATCTTTGACATTATATATGTAATCTGGTATAATCATATATAAATACAACAATAAATTTTCTGTGGTGCGGCGGAGAGGGATTCATAAACGGATGAGCGAACAAACAGACCAAGAACCAACAATTGATTTAAAAGCGGGCGTCATTGAAATCTTGTCAATCATCGAGCAAGAGCGCGAACGTGAAATTATTACCCGTCGTTTTGGTCTTTATGATCGTCGCGAAACGCTCGAACAAATTGGTGAGCTGCTTGGCATTACCCGTGAACGCGTTCGACAACTCGAAAAAGCAATCCTTATTCGTCTCAAGATTGCGGCAGAAGACGGAAAAATTGAATCTGTCACCACACTTGAAAAAGTATTTATTCGTAATCTTACCGAATTGGGCCGGATTGCTCGAGTTCAAGATTTAACCGACCGTCTCCTGAGTGGGGCAGCGGGTCAACGCGAAAATGCCCATGTTGCCTTCATCGCTGAATTGGCTCCAGGCCTGACAGTTGTCGGCGAAAATGACAGTTATTTCCACGCCGTCGGTATTCGCGACTACGGTGATGAAAAGAAAATTCGCACAGCCGCTGATGAAATCGTTAAGACTATCAAAAAGCACGGACAGCCCCTTACTATCGAACAACTTCATGATCAGCTTTCGTACGAACACCCATCTCACGTGCGTGCCCTGGCCAGTGTCAGCAAATTGCTGGCTCACCTGAAAGACAGTTGGGGACTGGTTAAATGGCCGACCGTCAATCCAAAAAACATTCGCGACAAAATTTATGTTATCTTGGCAGAAAACGGCAAACCACTGCATTTTTCCGAAATTGCTAGCTCCATCAAAGACAGCAGCTTCAAGCGTAAAGATGTCACCACTCAAGCTATCCACAACGAGCTCATCAAGGACAAGCGTTTTGTCCTAATTGGTCGCGGTATTTACGCACTTGATAGTTGGGGTTTTAGCAAGGGTACCGTATCGGATATTATCGCCGATGTTCTACGTGAATCCAAGGCACCACTTCATCGCGACGAAATCGTTAAACGCGTTCTTAAAAGCCGCCAAGTTAAAGAAACGACTATCCTGTTAAACTTACAGAGTAAACCACAGTTCAAACGCGTCGCAAAAGCGACCTACGAACTAGTAGAGAAGTAGTATCACCAAGCGTTGCCAAGTCGCCCTCGAGGTGAGACAATACAAGAGTAAATATGGGTTTTATCTCAGCACTAATTAGTTTTTTCTTGCAATGGTACATTTGGCTACCGATTGTGCTTGTTCTGTCGTACCTCACGTGGCGCAACTATCGTAAAGTTGAAGCGTCGGCTGATACAATCGAGAGTGACCTGCTTATCCTTGAAATCCCGAAAGCTAACGACAAGAGCGAACTGGCAGCCGAACAGCTTTTCGCCAGCCTTCACGGTATCTTTCGCGACAAACAAGAGCTAAAACTCAATAATGGCGTACAAGAACACCTAAGTTTTGAAATTGCCTCTGTTAATGGACAAATTCGCTTCTACGTTTGGGTACCGCGCACGCTCAGAAGTTTTGTCGAAGGACAAATCTATTCACAATATCCCACGGTTCAAATTCACGAGGCAGACGAGGACTATGTTACTCACGAGCGCGAGCATAGCGTTGTCTATACCTCAGAAATCACGATGACCGACAATGAAATGTTGCCTATAAAAACATTCCAAAGTTTCGAGGTAGACCCGCTGGCGGGTATCACAGGGACGCTTGCTAAACTTGAATCTAGCGGTGAAGAAGTCTGGATTCAAATTCTTGCCCGACCAATCACCGATGACTGGCACAAACGCTCCGAACGCTGGGTCTCGAATGTCAAAAAAGGCCGATCATCATCAATGTTTGGTGGCGAAGGATTAAATTTCTCATGGATTGGTAATCTGCTCGAGGCCTTATGGAAACCACCTGAAGAGGGAAGTGCTTCCGGAACTGTCGCAAAAGAGTTGTCCGATCGTGATAAAACTCGCCTGGCTGAAGCTGAAAAAAAAGCCACCAAGTTAGGCTACGAAGTAAAAATCCGCTTGGCCTACTTAGGCGACAGTACTACTAATGGCCGGCTACGCATGCAGGCCATCGTGGGTACGTTCAAGCAGTTTAATAGCACCAATCTGAACGGTTTTAAGATGACAAGTAGTAGTTTTAAAAAAGAAGACTTAACGAAATATCGTACACGCTCATTCGATGATCACGGCTATATTCTCAATATTGAAGAGTTGGCCAGCGTCTTCCATTTACCACACACCAACGTTGAAACACCAAACATTGTCTGGGCAACCAGTAAGACCGCCGAACCACCGGCCAAACTTCCGCTTATTACTGGCAATACCGCTATCGATGAAAATATCAGCGCCTTTGGATTGACGAACTTCCGTGGTATCAATCATCAATTTGGCATGCTACGGTCCGACCGATCGCGCCACGTCTATATTATCGGACAAACCGGGGCAGGCAAGACAGGAACGCTTGAACTATTCGCCCTCAGCGACATCTTCCACGGGCATGGTTACGCTATTATCGATCCGCACGGTGACTTCGCGGTTAATAACATGAGATTCATCCCTGGTAGCCGCATGCAAGATGTTGTCTATTTTAATCCGGCCGATACGGCATACCCACTTGGTTTTAATCCACTCGAAGTCACAAATCCAAACCAAAAGTCAAATATCAGCTCTGAGGTTATCGGGGTACTTAAACGCATGTTCGGCGAGAGCTGGGGCCCACGACTCGAATATATTCTGCGTTATACCATTTTGGCACTGCTGGATCGTCCCAGCACAACCATGCTCGACATTACCCGTATGTTGACTGACAAGAAGTTTCGCCAAGAAACATTAGACTACTGTCAAGACACCGTTGTTCTGAATTTTTGGAAAGTAGAATTTGCTAGTTGGAATGATAAATTTGTTTCGGAAGCAATTGCACCAGTTCTGAATAAAGTCGGCGCCTTCACGGCCAATCCAATTATTCGTAATATCATCGGTCAACCCAAATCAACTTTTAATATTCGCCAGATGATGGACGAAGGCAAAATTTTGATTGTTAACTTGTCTAAAGGTTTAATCGGCGAAGACAATGCGGCTATCCTCGGTGCTTTTATGGTGACGAAGATTCAGCTGGCTGCCATGAGTCGAAGTGATATCGAAAGAATCGAGGATCGACGTCCTTTCTATCTATATGTTGACGAATTCCAAAACTTTGCGACCGACTCGTTTGCCACAATTCTCTCCGAGGCTCGAAAGTATGGTCTTAATCTCACCGTTGCCAACCAGTACATTAGCCAGATGACCGACACCGTTCGGGACGCTGTATTTGGTAACGTGGGTACAATGCTGTCGTTCCGCGTCTCGGCTGACGACGCACCTATCTTGGCCAAACAATTCGAACCACAGTTTGAACCAACTGATCTTTTACAGATGCATAATCGTAGCTTTATTATCAATATGGTGATTGGGGGCGAGAAATCACCGGCCTTTAGCGCCACCACCCTGACGCTGCCTCCGCCACAGATTGATAACACCGGTAGAATTATTGAAAATACCAGGCGCACATACAGTCGTAGCCGAAGCGAGGTCGAGCAAGAAATTAGTTTAGCCATTCAACCACCCCAACATCTTCAACCTAAAACCCCGCAATCGTCGTCACAAGCCCGTCAGTGGCCCGTAAACGCTCAGTCTCAGACAATTACACCGGCTACGACGACAGGGCAGGGGACGGCACCCGACAGTAATGCCGCCTTCGGCTCTGAACCCGCCAAAAAGAAACGAACTCGGACCCGCAAAAGAAAACCTTCAGCACCAGCTGATGTGTCCAACCAAGCATCTACGAACGTCGAGCAGCAACCTTCCAACGAACTCTATCTTCATTAAGTAGTAACTGGCATATTACTAAAACATACTAGTGCAGAACAAAATTAGAACACTGATTATATTAGCCCATGGTGGCTTACAGTTAAGTGCCGTAATTAAGTATTAACAATTCTACATTGCATTTACATTATTTATGGTTAGGACCAGACCATATATAAAGAGGCAACATGAGACACATGAAGTACAAAGAGTCGACAGAGGAACAGAGAGTGTGAAAGCATATAAAAAGTTTGATTATTCACGAAAGAACAGTCATAACGCGCATAGTGATTATACGTCGCACAATATATCTTTTACGACATTGAATATATACACAATAGATGACTATCTATATGTCCTATAACTACACTAAAACAGACATACGGACTAATAAGAGTAGTGGTTGTGCGCGATACCTACCCAATGATCTTATCGATTACTTATAAGTATTTTTGCATTTACTCTGCCCGTGCATAACTATCACGTTACGCCATCAAAAAGGACCGCAAGATCGTCACTAACTGAGAAACAGATTTATCCACAGTGCCATGAACGCATCTATTTGCTTTTTTGTGAAAACGTTTCAGTACTTCCCTGCCCGCCTCTTTTTGTAATATTTGCTTTTTTATTATTATAATGTTTATATATGTTTTTTATTAATGAGTTGTATAAACAAAAATATAGTACAAATATAGAACAGTAATAGGGTGAGGCAGTGGACTACCCTAGCGCCTACCTGTAAAACGCTTTGCCGCTCACTCTGACGTCCACATACACAGGAGCTTGGCCACCGGCTTTAAAGTAGCTCAGTGTCCTACCCATATCCTCGACCTGCTCCCCTGCCGGTCGGTCTATCGATAAGCGAACAATAGGTGCTACATCTTTCAACCGTATTTCCAGTTGACGCGTCGTGCCTACGGGAAGTATAGCCTGGGTAACGGTATAGCCGTTATTGTCAGAAAGAGCCACTACACGACCGACAAAGCCAAGAAAGCGGTTACTTGCAACGGTAGCACCTTGTTGCAAAGAGACGCCACTATCATCGATGATTTGAACAGCGGGATGCCCGTAATAATTCCGTTCGAACGCAACGCCTTTGGCATCAACGAAGGACTGTTTTGTGTCAATTTTCCAGCCGGCAACAGGTTTTCTAATAGCAAGCGCAAAGTCCGTTGTGCCAATGCTATTAAAACTCGTCTGCGTCAGACCCTCCACTTCTGGAAGGACTCGCGAGAGATAACTACTGAGGCTACGCTGATCCATAGCAAAACGCAGCCGACTGATAGGGTTTCGCCCCAAATAGTTATCGATTGCCTTTTGGTACAAGACTGTATCTATCGGCCGAGATATTGTCGTATCCGAAATACTGACGACGACGCTGGCGGTAAACTGTGTCAGCAGCCACACTAGAAAAATAGTCGCCCCCAGAACAATCAGTAAAGTTGTGCCAACCTTACGCCGCATGAGTGCCAAGTGGTGCGCGTGCGTGCGTGGCGACTGCAGGTCATCAGTTGAATGATGAATGGCACTTAATTTATTGGATGTACTTCCAGTCAGGGTGCGATTACGCTGAAAAAGGTTTTGTCGCTGGACATCTGTTGCGACCTGACGAACAGAACGACTAGCTGGCTGTCTGCGGTTTGGCGTGTTTGATGTTTTTTTATGAAAGACACTCATAAGTAGTATCCCTATTGTAGCTTATTTAGCGGCATCGAGGATCATATCTACCATGTCACGTGCGGCGTGTGGTTTGGCAAATGTCGAGAATTTTTGCGCCATCGTGGCTGATACCTCAGACTCTACCAAAACGTGCTCGATTGCTTGCCTAAGGATTGCCGGGTTGTCCATCATGCTTTGTTCATCAACGACAACAACAGCCCCCGCATTAGAGTAAACCGCGGCATTTTTGAGTTGATGGCCACCCGTTAACTTGCCATTAGGAATCAAGATAGTTGGCTGAGCGAGCGCCGCAAGCTCAAGTATGGTTGTGGCGCCCGCTCGCGTGACGACAACATCGGCACCGCCCAGTAAGGCCGCCATCCCTTTTGAAACAAAAGGATGGAGCTGGAAGTGGTCATCGTTTGGTGGCGTCAGGCTACGTAGTTCATCATATTGACCTGCTCCCGCGACGAGTACGACCGAACCCAGCTCGAGGAGTTCATGAAGGCTTTCAACCACGACGTCGTTAATACGGGTCGCACCAAGTCCCCCACCAGTGATAACGATAAGTGAACGATTTGGATCAATCCCCCACAACTCTCTCGCTGCTTGACGTTCGTGTACGGAAAACGGATGGAATTCGTCGGCTATCGGGATACCGACGTAGCGCGACACTGCCTTTGGATACGAATAATATTCAAGTGGTGCGCCAGTAGCAATCGCTGTCGCCCATTTTGAAAGTATTCGATTTGTAAGGCCCGGATGTGCATCAGAATCATGAATGACCAGTGGAATCCCTAGAATTTTAGCCGCCAACCCAACCGGTAAACAGACATACCCACCCTTGGTAAAAACGACATCAGGACGCCATAATAAAAACTTAATAAAACTTTGGACAAAGCCAATAATAACCAAAAATCCATCTCGAATATTTAATAATACCAACGTTGGCCACAGCAATTGACGCAGGACAGATAAGTGATAATAGCGGCGCAATTTGCCAGAAACAATTGTCTGAACGGGTAAATGCGAGCCAAGCTGCCCCAGCAATGCCCGAGCCTGTGGCGCAAATTTTTTATCGCACCAAAACCTAACCTCGGTTTCGGGACGTCGCTTTTTTAGTTCTTTAAGAACTGCGACGACTGGTGTGACGTGGCCGCCCGACCCGCCGCCGACTGCTAGAATCTTCATACGATGCCTCCTTTAATCTTGACGGATGAACGGTGTAGCGTGATAACTGAAATGCCAAGCCTAGCGCTGCAGCAATAAATATCATACTCGTACCACCAAAACTGAGTAGCGGTAACGTGATTCCAGTGAGTGGGAAAATCCCAATCATTGACGCTACATTAAGGATAACATGCGCACCGAACCATCCAAAGACTCCTGCCACTAGTAGCTTGAGTCGCGGATCGATCAAATGGTCCATAACCTTCAGCAATCTCAGCAGTAGCGCGACAAATAAGCCCAAGATTGTCAGCAATCCAACGAAGCCAAATGTTTCACCCATAATAGCAAATACCGAGTCATTGATAGCCTCTGGCAAATACCCCGTTGCCTGAACGCTATTACCGACCCCAACTCCAAACAGTCCACCCGTCCCAATGGCTATCTTGGCGTGCTCGACATGATAGCTACCAGCGTCAGCCGTTGAACTAGCGTCACCCTTAAGGTAGGTCGTGATACGGTCTATTCGATGGGGAGCAGACATAATGAACCCCACCCCAACAACCAAAGCAGTCGCAAAAATTATAAGCCCAATCTTTTTGCTAATACCTGCAATCAGCAGCATCGTTGCAACAATACTAGTCAGTGCAATTCCCGTCCCAAGGTCTTGTTGAATAATAATAATAAAAAACATCGACACAGCAGTTATTATCACGATTGGTGCTAACGTTCCTTCGACATCGTTAACCTTCCCCTGCTTCATCTTAGTACCTAAAAATCCAGCGACAAAAACAAGAACGCCAAACTTCAAAATCTCAGCTGGTTGCACGCTTCCAAGTGGGCCCAGGTTAAACCAGCGCGTTGCACCGAGACTTTCTTGGGCGATTCCCAAATTTGCCCACCCCGCTACAGCCAGGACGGCACAGGCGGCAAGCCCGACCAACAGTAACTTGCTACCATTTTTGACAATCCACAAATGTGATACCGTTGACATTACCCCAAACGCAACGAGCGATAGTACCAGACTAATCGTCTGTTTGAAAAAGAAGTAACTATCGCTGTAATCACTCCCGTATGAATTATTAAGCACATTTGCCCGTTGTGGCCCTATTGCGTAGATAATAACCAGGCCACACAACATAAGTAGGCCCATAAAGAGGACTATGTAGTAGTCTGGACGGTGGCGTCGAATAGTTGTCTCGCCAGACTGCCCTGGTGTATTAATCGCCGCAAGCAATGACCGAGATCGCCCCCCTAATGTCATACTAAATGTGACCTCCAGCTAAGGCAAGGAGCACTCCCACAGAGGCGGCCACATAGGCAATCACCCAGAAGCGCATAGTTACTTTTGTCTCTGGCCAACCAATTGCCTCAAGATGATGATGAATTGGCGCGGAAATAAATATCCGTCGCTTAAATACCCGCTTGCTGATTATTTGAATTAAGCTCGAACCAGCCTCTACGACAAAAACAATACCAATGATTGGAAGAAGAAATAAGGTGTTGGTTAATATTGCTACTACGCCTAACGAAGTCCCGAGGGCAAAGCTGCCGACATCTCCCATAAAAAACCTGGCCGGATAAATATTGAACCACAGGTAGCTAAGCAGTGCACCGACCACCGTAAAACAAAAGCCCGCGAGGAAGAATTGACCCTGCAACAGCGCGATAACCCCAAATGCGCCGTAACTAATCGCCACCAGACCACCGGCAAGTCCATCTAGGCCATCGCTAATATTTACCGCGTTACCGGTAGCAACTACTACAAATGCGAATAGCGGTATTATCAACCAGCCAAGCGTCCAATCACCTAAAAATGGCACATGAACAACGTCAATGCCAATTTTCGCGAAGAAATACCAACCAAGTCCGAGCCCAATGGCCGATATCATCGCAAATTTAAAACTCGAACGTAGTCCAGCGACCCCGCTACCCTGCCCTCGTAGGTTGATAATATCATCCAATAACCCAACAAATGCCCCGCCGACAAGCGCCGCCAAAGGTAAGTATGTTTCACCGCGATCCAGATTAGATAACGTCACAATACCGATAGCGGCCACAAACACCAATCCGGCCATCGTTGGAATATTACGTTTAAACTTATCGGCGTGTAGTTTTGTGAATATCTCAAGCATCTCACCTGTCGTGCTCGTACTACGTTGTCTTTTCCAAAATTTATAGCGGTAAGCTAAAAATGTATAAATCGGAGTCAAGAACATTGCCAACAGGAAAGCCGCAACACTTAGAATAAAAGTAGCCGATAGCTCTTGTGTTAAGTTAATAAATGTTAAATCTTCCATCGTTTACCCCTTAGGCTGTAGTTTTAAGTAGTCAATCATCCAATTTGATATATCAGTAAATATCGGCATGGCATCTCTGCCACCTTGTAATAACCTGTCTTTTCCTGATACCTGTATCATTATGACATACGCAGGAGCGTCTTCGCCACCGTAACCCAAGTACGTACCGACCGTCTCGTCTTTTAGATACCCGCCATTTTTATCTGGTACTTCGGACGTACCTGTCTTGCCCCCGATAACATAGCTAGGCTTATCGCCCGGATTGACACTTGCGCGTGCTATACGAACCATCTCTTTAACCTGAGCCGATGTTGACGGCGTAATAGTCGTACGTAGAGGCTGGGTCGTGGTGGGCTTGTATGTTCCGCTGGTATCGACAACGCCGGCTAAGACGGTTGGTTTATAATACGTACCCCCATTAACAATCGAGCTAAACGCGGCACTTACCTGAACCATCGTTGAGTCCATTCCTTGGCCAAAAGACATATTTGAATAGCGTACAGCGTTGCCTTCTTGCACTTCGGGTGAGACAACGATACCGCTCGCCTCTCCACCCAGCTCTACCCCACTAGATTGACCAAGCCCAAATTTATTGTAAAAATAATCGTACATAACATCTCGTGCACTGCGATTAATCGTCGTGCCGTCACCCAGTCGCTGTGCGACCGTCACCATACCAGTATTCAACGACCAATTGAGCGCATGTTGCATCGTAATTGTGCCCGTTTGACCCTTGGTTGC
>JAYTAD010000012.1:0-1093 GCA_043737705.1 Candidatus Saccharimonadota bacterium
CGACAAAGTGTTGCTGATCAAAACGTCGTGGGGTGGAAAGTCGCTTGCCGTTGACTTCAGACCGCCCAGTTCTGTCGGCTTGGGCGTAGGGTCACCCGCGTCAACGACGAAACTGGATCAAACGGGTGCTTACTACATCGAGATGGTGAGAAAAGTTAGGCTTGTGCTGTCCGACATAAAAAAATACTACCCAGAGTATGACGATAAAGGCTACGAAGTTGTAGGTTTTGGTTGGCACCAAGGCTGGAACGACCGGATAGATCGCAGCTACACAGCTCAATATGAGGTCAACATGGCTAACCTCATTCTTGATTTTCGCAAAGACCTGAACTTGCCAAATATGCTGGTAGTGATAGGCAACTCAGGATTGGCATGGGCTGATAAGGACGCAAATGGTCTGAATTTAGTCAATGCGCAAAATAACGTTGGTGACCCTATCAAGTACCCAAAATTTGCCGGCAACGTCACCACTGTCGATACACGCCCTTTTCACTATCCGGATACTTCGCCGGAGGTCGGATTTGTACATCACTGGAATTACAACGGACAAAGCTACTTTAAAGTGGGCGAGAGCATGGGAACGGCCATGCTGAAACTGATAAATCCATAAGCGTCAATTAACTACCATATTATTTTACGGAAGAATATAAATGAAATTCTTATATCTTATGAACAAAAACTCGTTGTTTGTTTTACTGGCAAGCAGTGTGCTTATTACCTCCACACTGATTGCTTGCGGCGGCGGCGGTGGAAATGGCGGTGTGGCAAGCGACGGGTCTAACGGTGGGCCGGCAGCTGACGTCGGTTTACCTGTCTACAGTTTGGACGGCTACAAGGAATGTGGCGTAGAGTTTGGCAAAGATATTACGCTGCCAGTCGATATGCACGTTGCATACGGTTTAGTCGAAAAATACCAGCTTGTTTATTTGTTCAACCAAAAAAAGGGGCAAGTCATCCGCCCCATGACTGAGTTCTTTGGGGCTGATCCATTGCCCTCGGTTGGGAAACGGGTCTACTGCAAACCGGTCACAAGCGACAATAATGACTTGGTCGTATTTGATGCTTCCCTGGTTGCGGTGAAGTCGCATTTAGA
>JAYTAD010000013.1:0-12570 GCA_043737705.1 Candidatus Saccharimonadota bacterium
GGTGTGGTTACGACGCTAGCCGGCTCGGGCGTGGCCGGCTACGTCGACGCCACCGGCACCAGTGCCCAGTTCAACCAACCATTCGGCATAGCCGTGGACTCGTCCGGTACGGTCTATGTGGGGGACACCAACAACCGTCGTATCCGCAAGATCACCCCAGCCGGTGTGGTTACGACGCTAGCCGGCTCGGGCGTGGCCGGCTTCGCCGACGGTACTGGCGCCAGTGCCCAGTTCAGACAAACATACGGTGTGGCTGTGGACTCGTCCGGCAGGGTCTATGTGGGGGACAATGCCGACAATCGCATCCGCAAGATTCAATGATACAATAAGGTTTAGTGAAAAACGACTTCTTTACCTCGAATCGCCGACGTTTGGTTGAAAAAAATCAGGGTGGGGTCATTGTATTGTCGGCTTACGTCAGCATGCAGCGTGGTAACGACGCAGCCTTTACTTTTGAGCAAGAAGCTAACTTTTGGTGGCTGACAGGTATCGACTCGCCTGATTGGTGGGTGATTATTGATGGACAGCGCGATAAAAGCTGGCTGGTTGCGCCGGCTGTGTCAGCTGCGCATCAGATATTTGACGGCAGTTTATCGGCTGAAGCCGCCAAACGTATCAGCGGTGTCGATAATGTATTAACCCAGGACGAGGCCATGGCTATGCTTCGAGACTTGGCTAAAAAACATAGCGTTGTCCATGCAATTGGCGACTCTGTACATGCCGAGCATTATGATTTTGTGCTTAACCCAGCCCCCAAAAAACTCTGGAACATGTTGGAACGGATCTTTGCTGACGTGCAAGATTGTCGTTTAACGCTCGCTAAACTTCGGGCGATTAAACAACCTGAAGAGATTGCCGCTATAAAAAAAGCAATCAAGTTGACTATCGATGGATTCAACATTGTAAAACAAAAGCTACCACAGTTGAGCTATGAATATGAGATTGAAGCAGAATTTAGCTATTGCTTTAAAAAGCATGGTGCCACGGGTCATGCCTACGACCCCATTATTGCCAGCGGAAAAAATGCCTGCACACTTCACTATAATGCCAATCAGGACAGACTCAAAAAAAGTAGCATAGTCCTTATAGACGTCGGTGCACGCGTGGGCGGATACGCCGCAGACATATCGCGGTCGTACGCGATTGGCGAGCCAACTCAGCGGCAGCGGCAAGTCCACGGGGCGGTTCAAGTGGCGCAACAAGAAATCATCCACCTTATAAAACCAGGGTTCTTGATAGCCGACTACCATTCATCGGTTAGCGTCATCATGAAGAATGCTCTTATGAGCCTCGACCTTCTCAAATCTACAGAAGACGAGGCGACCTACCGTCGTTATTTTCCACATGCAATTGGTCATGGTCTTGGCGTCGACGTCCACGATAGCTTAGGCCAATCGGCTGAGTTTTTACCCGGTATGGTCTTAACCGTCGAGCCAGGCATCTATATTCCAGAAGAAGGAATAGGTGTACGAATCGAAGATAATATCTTGATTACGGACAAGGGGCATAAGAATCTGAGTAAGGCGTTGTCGACGTCGCTATGATATAATTAGAACATATTATGAAGAGGCAATTTCTTGTGTTCTTAATTCGTTGGGTGTTGAACTCACTTGGCCTTTGGGTGGCTGTCAGCGTGTTTGGCACAGGCTATGAAGATGGGGTCGTCACTGCAGGGGCGTGGGGCTTTTTGATGGCCGGGCTTATATTTTCAATAATTAACACAGTCCTAAAACCAATTGCTGTTATTTTCTCGTTGCCGGCAATTTTGCTGACTCTCGGGCTATTTATGTTAGTCGTGAATGGTCTGATGGTTTATATTTCTCTGAAGTTATCGCCGGGCGTGTCCATGTCGTTTATAAACTCAATTCTGACAGGAATGCTGCTAAGTCTGGTAAACTATATAGTAAGTGCCGCGTTAGAGCTCCGACAAACGAGCAGCGCACGGGAGATATAATGAATTTTGATACAATCCTACAAATTACTACCATCGGATCAGCAGTTTTGATGATTTTGGCAATTTTACTTCAGCAACGTGGCGCTTCCTTGGGCGCGGGCTTTGGTAGCTCGGGCGAACTTTACACGACCCGTCGAGGCTTAGACAAAAATTTGTTTGAAGTATCGATTATACTGGCTGTCGTTTTTGTACTTTCGATATTAGCAGGGCTTTTGTTGCCCGCTTTTAAATAAGGAAAAACGGAACTCATGCAAGACGATCAACCGAGAAGGTGGCAGCGACTTAAAAAAACGAGCTTTAGCAAGAAAGATTTGTCTCAGCGCATGCGCCGAGTTGAGGGTGTCACCGTACGTCATGCTCGTAAGTTTGTCGTGAAACGTTGGAGCAATGCTCGTGAAGTTCGTCGACGTATTATTACATGGGTAGTTGCAACGGGGTTGCTTATATCTGCGACAGGTTTACAGTTAATGTGGAATCAGCAAAGTTATCGGACAAATACGACTGCAAGTAATGGGACGTATGCCGAGGCTGTTTTGGGCCCCGTCGACACACTTAACCCGCTTTTCGCGGCGACACGGGCTGATGAATCAGCCAGTCAGTTATTATTTTCGAGGTTATTTACGTACGATACAACTGGTCGGCTTAATGGTGATCTTGCGACTAATCTTGCAGTTAACGATAAAGGTACAGTCTATACGGTGACCATTCGCTCGGACGCGCGCTGGCACGATGGTATCAAGGTTACCGCCAAAGACGTGGCGTTTACGATTAATTTACTCAAAAATCCTTCCGTGGGTACAACTAATCGGGAAGATTGGAGAGGTATATCAGTTAGCGTTATTGATGATAACACGCTCAGTTTCACCCTGCCTGCAATTATTGCAGCCTTTCCTCATGCGTTAACATTTCCTATTATTCCAGAGCATATTCTTGGGAAAGTTGAACCGAATGCAATTCGCGAAAATAATTTTGGTCGTTCACCAATCGGTAGTGGACCTTTCAAACTTCGTTTTGTACAAGACGTTGACGTTAACGCAGGCCGTAAGATTATCCACCTGGCGCGTAGTAGTGATTACTATCGCGGCGCCACCAAATTAGAATTTTTCCAACTTCACGTTTATAGTACGCAGGATGCAATCGTACGAGCACTTTCAATAGACGAGGTAAACTCTGCGAGCGGCCTACTGGCAACCAATACGAGTGGTATCAACAAGAGCCGCTATGAGGTTGAGACGGTTCCAATCAAGAGCGGAGTGTATGCGTTTCTTAATACAACTCGCGAGTTTTTGAAGGAAAAGGCGATTCGTCAAGCATTACAAATGGGGACAAATACAAAGGCGATTCTCAATCAATTGCCAGTTGGAACTCCCGCCCTCGACTTGCCCTTTATAAATGGTCAGCTTAGTGGTGAGCTTCCAAAGGTTGCCGCTTATAATCTTAAAGGTGCCCAAAAGATACTCGACGACGCGGGTTGGGTACGCGATGGTACAAGCCGCAAGAAGGAAGGCCGTGAATTAAAATTGACAGTCGTTACAATCAAAAATAGTGATCATGAACGTGTTCTTGAAACACTTGTCGGACAATGGCGTGATTTAGGTATCACGGTTGATACTCAGGTTGTGGACCAGAGCGATCCAGCGCAGAGAGTTATTCAGGATATTTTACAGCCCCGAAATTATGACGTTTTGCTGTACCAACTGGCGATTGGCTCCGATCCAGATGTGTACGCCTATTGGCACTCATTACAGGCAAGTTCGCGAGGTCTGAACTTTTCTAACTACTCCAACCCGATCAGTGATGATGCGTTGGTGAGCGCTCGGTCGCGTCTCGAACCAGCTCTACGAAATGCCAAATATCTTACATTCGCTCGGCAATGGGTCTCCGATGTACCCGCTATAGGGTTATATCAATCCACGACACAGTATGTGCACAGTAAAACTGCTACCTCGTTCAATAGTTCAAATGTTTTAGTGTCACCAATTGATCGTTATAGCGATATACTTTATTGGTCAGTCGGCTCGCGTTCTGTTTACAAAACACCATAGAATCGGCTATACTAACGGGGTATCACAACACCCTTGTGCGCGAATGGCGGAATTGGTAGACGCGTCAGCTTGAGGGGCTGGTGTCCTTCGGGACGTGGAGGTTCAAGTCCTCTTTCGCGCACCAAATAAAAGATACGGTCGGCTGACCGTATCTTTTATTTGATTCCGCCGAAGGCGGTTTGAATCTCCACGGAAATTTTGCTTGCAAAATTTGGACGCTGGAGGGTCGTGAAGTGCAGTTAAGTGGAAATGTGTTTACATATTTCCGCGAACAAACGGAAGAGCAATCCTCTGGACAGCGGATTGCGATAGTCCTCTTGATTCTTGGTTGCTGAGGGGTCGCGGAACGTGACCAAGTCCTCTTTCTCTCATTGTAGCGCTGAGGGGTCGCTGCGCTCCTCCGCTTGCTTGCGAAAAAGTGTAAACACTTTTTGGTTTCATTCGCTACGCCGTACCCCCTGCGGGAGTTCAAACTCTCTTCGAGAGTCTCACCATACAAAAAGCCCGTCATAGACGGACTGTTTGTATGGTGGGCGCTGAGGGGCTCGGTCACGTTCCGCGACCCTGCGATTTCACGATTGCGAGTATAACTCGCATCGGAAAGTCGCCTTGCAGACTGCCGCTGGCAGTCTTCACCCCCGACCCCGGGGTCGGAACTTCAAGCCCACAGAATCACATACATGAAAAAAGCCGACCAAATGGTCGACTTTTTTCATGGTGGGCGCTGAGGGGCTCGAACCCCCGACCCCCTCGGTGTAAACGAGGTGCTCTAGCCAACTGAGCTAAGCGCCCTTACCTGGGCAGTATTATACACACATATCTCTCCAGGGGCAACTACGGTTGCGTGTGAGGGTGGCGTGGGTTGAATGATTATGAAATTCTGCTATAATCACGTACAAGAGGAAGCCCGAATAACGGGTATATTTTTATGCAAGACCCAAAACACATTCGCAACATTGCTATTATCGCGCACGTTGACCATGGAAAAACTACCGTGGTGGATGGCTTATTGAAGCAGAGCAACACATTTCGCTCAAACCAAGCCGAGATGGCACAAGATCTTATCATGGACAGTGGTGACCAAGAGCACGAACGAGGTATTACTATTACCGCCAAACAAACGGCGGTTTATTACAAAGATTATAAAATTAACATCATTGATACCCCTGGACACGCCGACTTTAGTGGCGAGGTAGAGCGTACGCTAAATATGGCCGATGGCGTTATTTTGGTAGTTGACGCCCAAGAGGGTCCAATGCCCCAGACGAAATTTGTCCTTTCAAAAGCACTTGAACTTGGACTTAAGCCAATCGTTCTCATAAACAAAATCGATAAACAGTCACGAAGGATTGACGAAGTTGAAGATGAAGTTGCAAATCTATTTTTGGAACTTGCAATCGACGACAGCCAGTTACATTACCCAACGTACTTTGCCGTTGGACGAGACGGGAAAGCCTGGAAAGAATTGCCAGACAATATCGAAGACGAAGCTGACCTAACGCCAATTTTTGAAGCGATTATTAATGAGATTCCCGCACCAACCGTTGATGCGGACAAACCACTACAACTTCTTGTAACAGCCTTGCAATACGATAGCTTCCTTGGTAAATATGCTATTGGTCGTCTGTCTCGCGGAGGTATTAAAAAAGGCCAACAAATCGTCCTCATCAAGCGTGATGGCACGCAACTTCCAGGCAAGATTGACAAGGTATTTGCTTACCGCGGTCTTAATCGTGAAGAAATCGACGAAGCAGTTGCTGGTGACATTGTGGCACTGACAGGTATTAGTAATGTGCATATTGGTGAAACGATTGCCGATAAAGATCAGCCAGAAGCGCTTCCTGTGATTGAAATCGAAGCCCCAACACTTAGCATGTACCTTGGTCCAAATACCAGCCCGCTTAAAGGCAAAGAAGCTGAGTTTAATACTAGTCGCCAAATTGGCGATCGCCTGCAGCAGGAACTTGAAACAAATGTGTCACTTCGTGTCCGTGACGACGGCATCGGCTTTGTCGTATCTGGTCGTGGAGAATTACATCTGTCGGTTCTTATCGAGACGCTACGTCGTGAAGGCTATGAATTTGAAGTCGGTCGTCCGCAGGTCGTTACGACCGAACAAGACGGGCAAGTCATGGAGCCTGTCGAGGAACTATTAATCGAAGTCGGCCCCGACTATCTTGGTGCAGTGAGTCAAGAGCTTGGTGCTCGGCGTGCAGCACTTGTCAAGCAAGAACAGACTACTAGTGGGGCTACTCGTAGTACGTATATTTTGCCAACTCGTGTGCTCATCGGTCTTCGTAACCTTCTTTTGACAGCCACAAAAGGCACGATTATTATGCACGGCTTGCCACACGGTTATCAGCCACTTGGAGCAAAGCTCCAACGGGTTCGAAATGGTGCACTTGTCGCCACCGAAGCTGGTTCGACAACTGCCTATGCGCTTGATAACGCAGAATCACGGGGCACTTTATTTATTGGCCCAGGCGTTACAGTTTATTTGGGTATGATCGTCGGTCAATACAACCGCCAAGGCGACCTTGACGTGAATGTCTGCCGCGGCAAGCAACTGACAAACATGCGCACATCATCAAGTGATGGTACAGTACAGTTAACACCTCATACACAACTGTCGCTGGAACAGAGCATCGACTTTATCGAAGACGATGAGCTACTCGAAGTAACGCCAAAAAGTCTTCGACTTCGCAAGCGTTTTCTTGATCCAAATCAGCGCAAACGAGCTGCAAAAAACTAACCAAAAGACCCTCTAGCAAAACAGAGGGTCTTTTTATTTTAGAGGTTGAAACGGGCATGGAAGCGTCCTATACTAAACGTAAGCATGGTACATAAAATAAACAAAGATAGAATTAAATCGTCGCTTGTTACAACGACTGGTTTTCTTTGGCGGGCGTCAAAGAGCCCCGATGAGGCACTGGGTGATATATTCGCTGATGTTCAAAAGCAGCGAATATATGCTGATGGCAAAACCTTTGTTGATTTGATACCAAAACGTCGTATAAAACAGTTGCAGCAGGAGTATAGGCTTGCCAAACAAGATCCTCAATTTGACCTGCGAGAGTTTGTGGCTCGGCACTTTTCTGAGATATCGACCGTCCATCCGCAACCTACCTTTGAGGCAGATCCAAGCATGACGGTATCAGAACATATTGCGTCCTTGTGGCATCACCTCGAGCGACGCAATCGCCGTGACCGCGGGTCGCTGATTGCGCTTCCTTACGCCTACGTTGTTCCGGGCGGTCGGTTTAATGAACAGTTCTACTGGGATAGTTATTTTATAATGTTAGGCTTGGCGGCCGATAATCGCTGGGACATGATTGAAGGTATGATTAAGAACTACGCCTATCTTATGCGTAAGTTTGGTTTTATTCCTACCGCTAATCGTACCTATTTTTTAAGTCGCTCGCAGCCCCCATTTTTCTCCCATATGGTTCGTTTGCTGGTTCGGCACAAAGGCAAGTCGGCCCTAGTTGAGTATTTACCCTATCTTCTAACAGAGTACCGCTTTTGGATGAAAGGTAAAACTAAACTTGCAAAACAAGAACATCGAGCCTTTGCGCGAGTGGTAGAAATGAAAAACGGCGAGCTTTTGAACCGCTATTATGACAACAAAACAACTCCGCGCCCCGAGTCGTTGAATGAAGATACGGCAACAGCCGGACATGCTGTTGAGCGTGACGCCGAACGGTTGTATTTACACCTACGCGCTGGTGCGGAGTCGGGCTGGGACTTTAGCTCGCGTTGGTTCGCGGACGTCAATGATATTCGGACAATTCACACGGCCGATATCATACCGATTGATCTTAATTGTTTGTTGTATCAACTTGAAACGACGATAGCCGAGGCGTATCAACTACTCAAGCAGCCATTCTTGTTTCGTAAATTTCAAAAATTTGCGGATCGACGTGTGGCGGCCATTAATAGCTATTGTTGGGACGAGGAATCAGGATTTTTTATGGATTACAACTTCCACCATGGAACTGCGACGGGCCATCTCAGTCTTGCAGGAGTATTTCCGTTGTATGCAAAAATCGCATCATCGAGACAGGCGGCTGCCGTTGCGGGTAGAATCCAGAACGATTTCCTTAAAGACGGAGGATTGGTGACGACATTAATAGATAACTCTCAGCAATGGGATGCTCCCAACGGCTGGGCGCCGCTTCACTGGATTGTGATTGAGGGGCTACGTAACTATGGCTACCACAGCCTGGCGGATGATATCAAGCAGCGCTGGATAGCAACTAATATGAAAGTCTATCAGTCTCAACATAAATTAGTAGAGAAATATAATGTTTTGCAGGGGGATGGACTAGGCGGGGGTGGCGAGTATCCACTGCAGGATGGTTTTGGCTGGACGAACGGAGTACTAGCGGCCCTCATGAGTGAGGATAAACCTCGATAAGTCTTGTGTTTATCGTAATTTTTCTGCTAATTTTCCAGACAAAACTTTTACTTTTTTAATAAATTGACTTTGCTCGGGAGTTAATTTAACAGGCTTCACCGCAAAGCTCTCGAGTACTTGCTCGTAGCCTGACACCATGTGTTCGAGTGTAAAATTTTGTTCGACATGGGTTCGGCAGTCCTTACGATTAATCGTTTCGATTTTTTCGATTGCTTCAACCATTGTCGCTGTGCTGTCGACGATAAATCCAGTCTTGCCGTCTTTGACGACTTCCGGGACAGACCCACGACGAAAAGCAATGACTGGCGTACCACAGGACATTGCTTCGATCATTGACAGGCCAAAAGGCTCCTCCCATTGGATTGGCATCAGAAGGGCGAGGGCTTTTTGGTAGTACTTTGCGAGTTGAATTTTATCTATCAACCCAAGGTAAAGGATTTTATCGCTAAGATACGGTTTGATGTGTTCATCAAAATACCATTGTGAGGTGGTAGGCAGGTGGCCGATAATAAGCAGACGTTTATTTGTACGAATTGCAACCTGTACGGCTTCTCGGACACCCTTATCTGGTACAATTCTTCCAGCATACAAAAGATAATCTTCAGCTTTATCGCAATAGCTAAATAAATCGATGTCAATCCCGTTATAGATGGTTGCGGCGTAAGGAAGGTCTGGCGCATCTCGACGCTGGCTGTCTGAAATTGAAACGAAGTGCTGATTAGGAGATTGGTGCATTTCGATGGTCTGTTTGCGCTTTTCGTCCAAGTAATCGTGTAAAATGTAGACAACAGAAACTGTTGGATACAGCGACGCGTACCCCATGGCAGATTCTGGGTGATTGAAAAGAAGTACGTCGAACTCACCTTTTGCTGCTCGCTCAAACATTGCCTTGACCATGTATTGATCATAAAGACTGGGCACGTAGTGTTGGAATAAATCCATAGTAGACAGTAGCTCGTTGAAATCTTGATCATTCTTGACCAACGGGCGAACGCAAAGCGTTTCTATTTCAGTTTTTAAATTAGTACCTTCGGGACCAAAAAAGGTTACCGAATGGCCTTTGGCGGCCAACCCCTCAGCAATAGATATTGCGACACCGATTGGTGAATATGCGACGTCAGTAGGTGCAGGTGACGGGAGGAATCCCCGCACCATTGTAGCTATTTTCATATACTTGTTATGACCCCTTTTACTACTACTATTATACCATGCCGATAGGCTCTAATGGCTTTGACGCAGGCAAATATCGATTAATGGTATGATAAGCATTATGGATCGATGGTCAGACGTAAACGGAATATATCAGATTTATCCTCGTAGTTTTATGGATACAAATGGAGATGGTACTGGTGATATTTCCGGCATCATTAAAAAACTTGATTACATTAAAGGAGGCGAGAGCTCGCTAGGGGTTGATGCGATATGGCTGTCGCCTTTTTATACCTCACCGATGGTTGATGGCGGCTATGATGTCAGTGATTATTGCGGAGTTGATCCACTATTCGGGACTTTAGCCGACTTTAAACGTTTGCTCGACGAGGCGCACCGTCGCCAGATACGCGTCATGATTGATTTCGTACCAAACCATACATCTGACATGCATCCTTGGTTCAAGCAGTCAGCCAGCTCACGAGACAATAGCCAAAGAGACTGGTATATTTGGCGTGATGCCAATCCGGATGGGTCAGAACCGAATAATTGGCTGAGCGTGGCTGGTGGCTCCGCCTGGCAATACGACGCGAAAACCAATCAATATTATCTGCACAGTTTCTTGAAAGAGCAGCCCGATCTCAATTGGGACAACTTAGAGGTCAGGCAGGCTATGAAGGCGGTGATTGATTTTTGGTTGTCGATGGGTGTTGATGGCTTTCGAGTTGATGCGGTGCGCTGGATGGCCAAAGACAGGTCGTTTACTGATAATTTGCCCAACCCCAATTACCGTGTTGGCCAGGATGATCCGTATCACAGCCAAATCCATACGCGCGTAGGATCTGCCGATCAGCTACGTACCTACCTTGGTGATATCGCGGCGACGGTTGAACAGTATGATGATTGCATAATAATCTTTGAAGATTATCCAGATTTTTCTGGTGTCACACTCGAAGAGCGCTATCGCCCTTATTTGGAGTTATATGATATTAATCCACGGGTTGCGATGCCTTTTAATTTTGAAGGTATGTTTACGGCATTTCGTGCGACAAGTTTTCGTGATTTTGTTGGGACTATTCAGTCACTTTTAACCGATGAGCGCATACCTGTTTATTGTTTAGGCAATCATGATCAATCGCGTTTGGTGAGTCGTTTTGGGCAGCAGCAAGCGCGGCTGATTGCGATGATGCAATTGACGCTACCGGGGCTTCCGGTGATGTATTACGGTGACGAACTAGGTATGAGTGACGGACACATCAAAAATGAGCTCATTCAAGATTCGTTCGAAAAAAATAACCCAGGGGCAAGTATTGGACGTGATCCTGAAAGAACGCCGATGCAGTGGTCTCGTGATGTATCGGCAGGTTTTACTAAAGGCGTGCCTTGGTTGCCGTTACCGACCGAACTACAGGACAAGACGGTTGCCGATCAACAAACCGATCGGACTTCATTTTTCGCCCTTTATAAAAATATCCTAGCGTTACGCAGCAGTACCAGTGCGCTCAGACGAGGCGCCTACGAAACGTCGGGGACTAACAACGAGCACATTTTTTCGTATAAACGGTCTGATAAAGACTATGTTTTTATTGTGGCACTTAATTTTTCTGATCAAACAGCGGAATGTCAAATAAGTGAACCTAACTTGGACATTATAGCCGCAACCAGCCAGCCGATAAGTATGATTGACGAGCATACTGTGAGCCTTCGACCGTACCAGGGTATCGTGATGGCGCGTCGAGCATAAGATTAGTCGCTAAAAGATTTTTTTATCTCTAAGCTCTTGGGGCAAAAAACCACCACCGGGTTTGAAGTCTGCTTCCCATTTGTAATCCTTGCCATAGCCAATATCTTTCATAAGTTTCGTCGGAGCATTACGGAGGTGAAGTGGGACTTGAGCATCGGGGTATTGTTTAGCAAGAGCCTGTGCGTTATGCATAGCATTGGTCGTTTGGCGAGATTTTTCGCTTTTGGCGAGCGCTGTAGCCACGTGAAAGAGGATATAGCTACTTTCGGGCATACCTACTCGCTCGACGGCTTGGAAGGCATTCAAAGCCAGCCCCAAAGCGCCGTTACCGGCAAGGCCGATATCTTCGCTGGCGAAAATTACCATGCGTCGGGCAATAAACTTGGCATCTTCACCAGCATCAATCATCCGTGCCAGATAGTATAATGTTCCGTCGACACTACTACCGCGCATGCTTTTAATGAAGGCGCTAATAACGTTGTAGTGCATTTCGCCCTTTTTGTCGTAGCCTGGAACCTTTTTTTGAGCGGCAACTTTGACGATTTCGGGCGTAACTTTTTCTCCCATACTAAGAGCTAGCTCCAAGTTACCAAGAGCAACTCTGGCATCGCCGCCCGACAACTCTGCCAGGTAGTCGAGCGCGGTGGGTGTAACATTTTTAATTTTCTTTTCGAGCTTGAGCGCGTGTTTCAAGATAATGATAATTTCATCTTTATTTAGCGGTTGCAAAACAAGCACGCGACTACGCGACAGTAGTGGATTGATTACCTCAAAACTAGGGTTTTCAGTCGTGGCACCAATTAATGTGATCAGACCTGATTCGACGTGAGGCAAGAAAGCGTCTTGTTGAGCTTTGTTAAATCGATGGATTTCATCAACAAATAATATTGTACGTAGCTGAAGGTTCCAGTTTTGACGAGCGTGCTCAATGACTTTCTCTACATCTTTTTTACCACTAGTTACCGCCGATAGTTCAATAAATTCTGCAGCCACTTCACGGGCAATAATTCGCGCCAGCGTCGTCTTGCCGCTTCCGGGCGGCCCCCAGAGTATTAAGCTGACAGGGTCTTTCATTTTGACGATTTGGCGCAAAATCTCGCCATCCCCAAGCAAATGAGTCTGTCCGATAACCTCATCTAGTGTTGTGGGCCTCATTCTCTCGGCCAAAGGAACTCGTTGCATATGTTCATTATACCTCGTATACTCGCTATATAACCATGCAACGAACCACAGTCATGCTACTATTTGGAGGTGAATCGTC
>JAYTAD010000014.1:0-42657 GCA_043737705.1 Candidatus Saccharimonadota bacterium
GCGAGCTTTAGCTCGTGAGTTCCGCAACCGACAAAGAATTGAAGGTGCTACGCTGAGCGCGGACTGGGAGCAACCCCAGTGATTTTCTCACTTTTGACACCAAAAGAGAGGCTTTTGTTTCTTTTAGCCTAAAAAGAAAGGATTATACTTTTGCAGTCAAAAGAAGCGCGTTTGATTACTTTCCGCGGGGAAAGTAAGGATTATACTTTTACACATAAAAAGAAGTCTCGCTATATCTTTGCTAACAATTGACGCACTTCATCTGTAGTTTCAGTATGCATTAACTGTTCACGTAACTCGCTGGCGCCAGGAAAATCACGGATATATATTTTGAAGAATCGCTTTAGCGGATTGAATTTACGCGGTTCTAGCTCGCGGGTGTAACGATCATGAAGGTCAAGCTGAAAAAGTAACAGTTCAATGAGTTCGTCGCGGCTGTGCTCGCGTTTTTCAGTCTCGAATGCAAATGGATTATGAAAAACTCCACGGCCAATCATAATTCCGTCAACTCCATATTCGCGTACTAATTCTTCGCCGTGTTGACGGTCGCGAATATCGCCGTTAATCGTGAGAAGCGTTTGCGGGGCTATTTCATCTCGTATTTTTTTTATTTCTGGGATAAGTTCATGGTGTGCATCGACTTTGCACATTTCTTTGCGGGTACGTAAATGTATTGTCAAATTGGCAATATCTTGTTTCAATATGTACGTAATCCACTCGCGCCATTCATCGATGTTTGCATCACCCAGACGGGTTTTAACGCTGACCGGCAAGCCACTCGTCTTGACGGCTGCAATAAGTTCACCAGCCAGCTTTGGCGTTCGAATAAGTGCGCTGCCCGACCCACCGCGAACGACTGCTTTATCCGGGCAGCCCATGTTTATGTCAATACCCCTATACCCCATATCGGCAAGTCCCTGTGCCATCAAGGCGAATTGATCAGGTCTATTACCCCAGATTTGGACTAATATTGGTTGCTCGTCAGCTGTAAAAGCCAGTCGGCCACGAGCACTATGAATCCCCTTCTCGCTGCAATAGCTGGCGGCATTGGTAAACTCAGTCACGAAGACGTCCGGACGAGCGGCGTGAGCAATCACGTGGCGAAAAACAATATCAGTCACCGCTTCCATCGGAGCGAGGATAAAAAAAGGTTTTGGCAGTTCATCCCAAAGGGTTGTCATCGTGCTACCTATTATTCCATAATGCATAGTAAAATGTAAACCGCTCACATTGCTCACAACCGTAGTTATGAAAAATGGGAGTGGGACAGAGATAGTGATTTTTCTGACCCGGTGTTGCATATGGCTTATGCAAGCTGCTCCGAGAACTCAGTTCAACGAACTTCCTTTTGGCCAGCTCGGCGGAGAGACTCATTGAGCTTTCCTCGAGCGGTTGCTTCGGCGGTTTGGAGGGTTCGATTGCTGGGATCTCGCTTGAGATCCTCTTTGGCCCTGTCCCAGGCTTTGCCTTGATTTCCTGCAGTCACAAAATCACCTCCTAAGGATGAGTTGTGTCGGATGTAAAGAAATTAGACGAGCAGGCCGCCACGGTTGAGCCGTATCGGCTTACTTCACGTGGCGTGCATAGGTTCGTATTAAAGGTACGTAACCAGTGCATCAAGGCCTGCTCGTCGGCTTAAAGCGGCTCTGCCGTCAACAATCACGAAGTGTAGCGGTTACACGTGATTGGACGGCAGAGCCATTCCGTTAGTCTTGGCTTGTGGCCACAATCGTCGTCAAGGAGAACCGAAAAACCAACGATTGTTTTACCGTAACGGAACATTTTCACTATCTCTGTCAATGTGCAAACAGAGAGATTGTGAAAAACTGACACGATTATTCTTGTCGGTTTTTCACAACCTCAATCTGCGTATCGTTAATAATATCAAAAAAAAGGTTACGCGTCAATGCTTAGACAGTATTGTCAATCAAGTCTTGTTCGAAAGCCTGAATGCCTTTTAGCGTTGGGCTATAAGCCGAGACGTCGGGCAAGCTAAATTCAATAATGTGATGCCAAACAGCGTTGATTAGTAACGTGAATTGTTTTTGCTCGGCTGTGGTAAATTCTGCGACCAACGCGACGATATCTCCGGAGCGCGTCGGCTCAATAAATTGTATAACGCCATTTTTAACGGTATGTCCACGATAATCTCGAGCATTTTCGACAAGCAATTTATAAAACATCAACTGTTGTTTGTATTTATGGAGCTTTATTTTTTCGTAGTTTGTTTTTCCAGTCCAATCTCGTGATGGTTTGCCAGTCTTGTAGTCGGTAACGGTTACTGTTTTGTCGCCGGCTATGTCAATCAAGTCCAGAGCACCAGATAGATGCGCGTCGCCTACGATGACGTGTTGAGATTTGAAGTTTAGCTCGGTTTTTTGTGAGTCGGTGAACGTGTCGTAGTGAGACGTAAGGAATACTTGCAGGTCATCACTTCCCTTTTGTAGATAGGTTTTAAAATCAATTCGCGACAAATGTTGTTCTTCAAGAGCTGTTTCGAAATTGTGCAGGATATCTTCGACGGCTTGTCTTTGGCTATGGGCGGCTAAATGGGCGTGGGCTCGCTGGAGTGTCTTGTGAATGGCTGACCCGTAGGCAGAGGCCGGGCTCATTGCCTGCGGGAACCTTAATAGATTTTGCATCAAAAAATTCTGCGGGCCACCTCGAGTGACGTCTAAGAAATTAGTCAAATGCGTGACGCTTAGTTGATATTGCTCGAGTTGCGGTGCTAACAGTTCTTTTAACGTGTGTTGATTCGGCTGTGTCAGCGATTCGTACCAACGTATTTCGGCCGTCTCGAGCGCATGGGTGGTGTTGTGTTGAGCGCTAATCACCGTTGGCTGCAACGTGTTATCGACTAAGAAGCTGGCGCGAGCTGTTGTTTTGTTGCTGTCATCGGTGAGGCTATAGCTGATAAATAACTCGTTTTTAGCTCGAGTAGCGCCGACGTAAAATAAACGCAAGCGTTCGTTGCTGGTATCACCGACAGGCGCGAGAGGAAGGTTTTCTGGGTATCCAATTAAACGATTACGGCTACGCGCCCGCTCGCCCCAGACAGTATCGATTCCGTTAATAATATAGACCGTATCAAACTCGAGTCCTTTAGATTTATGGACTGTCATCAGCTGAACGGCATTATCTTTTTGCGAAGCAGAGCGCGTGCTGGTAATACCGCTACCAATACTACGATGCAGATTGATAAATTCTACAAACGTCTTTAAATTTGGTGTTTCAATCGGGTTATAATCACGAAGTTTTGTACGAATAGTTCGGAGTGCCTCAAGGTACCGCACGTAATCTTCGCTGTGGTCCAATAAGTTCTGCTCGGAAAAGAAATATCTATAGAGCGGACTGGTAAATTCTTTTTCTCGTAGCACGGCTATCTCTTCTTCGTCCTCGTGTTCGGTGTCACCGATTTGGGCATCGAATTTACCAATAAGTATATCGAGGATGTTTTCTAACGGTTGGTGTGGAATCGATAAAGCGGTTGTTACAAGCCATTTCTGTAATGGAATAAATTCAGGTATTATTGCCATGGCATCGAGCCAATGTGACCTTTTCTCGTAGGCCGAAAGACTTAGTTTCCATAGTGATATAGGATCAATTCCCCAGGCTGGATGAGACAAGACTTGTGGTAATTGCGCATTAACTTCTTTGTATTGTCCCAACTGAAGGCCAATAAGGACTCGTGCCAGCTGCTCAATCAAAAGAATCGGAGCTTGGTCCAGGACATTGTCTCGTCGTTCGTATTGGACGGCAATATTAGCGCGGACAAAATAAGGCAACAGACTTTCAATTTCTTTGTGTTTGCGAGTCAGAACAGCAATATCGGACGGTTTTTTGCCTTTAGCGATACTTTTTTTGATGTGTTCGACGACCCAATGGCGTTCATCGGCGTTAGTTTCTGCCTCGAGCAATTCGACGGTGCCAGGACCTGTCGTGGTTTGAGCCGTCAGGTTTTTGTCTAGTTCGTCGATATGGTTTTCGAGTCGCTCGCTTCCTTGAATGATAATATTTCTGGCACTACTCAAAATAGATTCACCAGATCTATAATTTTCGGTCAGTGCGATAATACGTACCTTTGGATAATTCGTTTGGAAATTGATAATATTGCTAATGTCGGCACCTTGAAAGCTATAAATGGCCTGGTCGTCATCACCTACGACCAGGATGTTCGGGGTATCTCCATGTGCAATATTATTTGTCAGGTTATGAACAATACGCATTTGGGCCATATTGGTATCTTGGAACTCGTCAACCATAATGTATTGGTATTTCTCTTGGAGGTTGAACCGAAGTTCGTCAAATACTTCCATGCCGTGTACGACCCGCAGGATCATATCATCAAAATCATACAACTCGGCTTCTTCCATGCGTGTCAAATATTGTTCGTATATTGAGCTGACAGCCCGTAGTTTTGATTGGCGGTCGCGAGATTTGAGAATAAATTCTCCGTCATCGTCTTTTTTAAACCATTGGTTACGCCACGCCGTGACTGGCTTGGTTGAATTGGTATTGCCAGCGACTTCGATGGCGTCAGATAGTGAATCGGCCAGTATTATCGACAGCGGTACGATGGTTTGTAGTGCAATCTTTACAGCACTGTCGCGGATAGTGTCAATTTGAGCTGCTAGTCGGCCGGCTGTTGTTTTATTGATTTTTTCGGCGAAGATTGGACTCAGGAGTTGTTCGGTCTTTTGTATAACGCTATCATTCGCGTCAAGAATTTCAAGCAGCTCGTCGCTGGTAAGGCCACTTTTTTTAAGTTCAGATATCACCGTCAAAGTGTCAGATAAATAGGTGTATTCACCGTTCATTTTTGTATTTAATTTATTGCTATACCCAAGACCATCAAAAATAGAGTGAATAATTTCATAACGGCTCAACTCATCAGCTGGACGGAAATGAGCACCTTGGTAAAAATACTCGCCGTATTGATTGATGACTTCGCTGCCAAAACTATGAAAGGTATGGATTGCGACCTTGTAGGCATCTTTGCCGATAATTCCGACCAGTCGTTCGCGCATTGCATTGGCCCCACTCTCGGTGAACGTCAAGCATAAAATATTTTCGGGTAGTGCGTCAGTTTTTTGCAAGATATTTGCCGTACGGACACTCAGCAGCTCGGTCTTGCCCGTCCCCGGGCCAGCAATCACCATAACAGGCCCGTCGATTGTATCAACCGCTTGCTTTTGCGCCTTGTTAAGCGTGGTGTATCGTTTTATAAAATCCATTAAGACTTATTGTAATAGACTTACTAGGTCTCGTCGAGGGCTGCTAAAGTGAAGGTGTTACAATAGAGGTATATATGAGCAACAAAATGTATGATGAGCTGGCACTTGAGCGCAGTATCCGCGAACGATTTGGGGTTGAGGTGACTGTACGTCAGACAATTATCGCTCACTCACCTGTCGGTTATAGTGCCGAGGCAACACTCTTTTTGACTAATAAAAAACAGCTCTACTTGTACATTACCTGTCAGTCAAAATTATTACTGAGTGATATAAAAAAACTCGTCTCGCGTATGGGGCTGAAGGCTGAACTATACTTTCCGCCTAAAGGCCGCCCGCTCTATTTCGACGAGATTGGTCGCAGCAAGTTTTATGAAGTTTTTCCGGGGCGTAGCCATGTGACGAGCGATGATATTATATTTTATCGAACCCTTGCGCCATACAACCCCGCGCTTATTTTGATAAGTGAAGTAAAGCACGGGGAAGTCTATCAGTTTGATACCGATGCTAGTGGCCAATGGCGCGTGGCGGCTAAGTTCACCTACCGCCGCATCAAGACGAGCTAGCGCCTCAGGCTCAAGTTTTACCTATGGAAGAGGCGGCGGTACGTAAGTAATAACCGCATGTGTCGGACCGGCGCTACCGGTCGAGATGTTCGTCAGGCCGGGATAGGTAATGCCCTGTCTGGGATCCATTTCACAATCGCAGTTGTCAGCTCCTTCACCACCCACTCCTATCAATAGAGCGCTTGCGACCGGCCGGTTGATCCAGGTGGCACCACCGTCGCTTTTATTCGAGCTACAGGATGAAGGAATAATGGGGCCGTCGCCACCGACGGTGACGTTCAGGACGTCGTCCGCCATAACCGCCAGGGTGCCCTTGGCGTAGCCGCCGATGCCGCCAGTTCCACCCATGTCGTAAGAGCAGTGACTACCTCTGCCGCCCCAGACTTGCAATGTGACGGATGTGACTCCTGCAGGAACAGTAAAGCTCTGCGTGGAGGCAATGTACACGTCGACCGGAGGAAGAATAATGTTACACGAGCCGGGTTGAGATTCTTTTTTTATCGCCGTTGCCAATGATTTATAGGTAGCTGCCTGGGGATTATAGGCGCGAATACAGTACCCTGTACCGTTCGTCGATACGTCGAGGACATTACCAGGACTTGGGGTAAAGTTGAGACTGCTGTCTAGTCCGCTGGCCGAATTCCAGACCTTGGCCTCGGTTCCAGTTTCAATGCCGTACTGGGTCTCTATACCATCCAAGCGATCTACATCTGCCAGTAGAGATTTGTCCCGGGTGCGTTGTTGTACGCCGTTATAAGACATGAAAGATATCGTAGCCAAGGCGCCGATTATAGCGATTACAACGAGTATTTCGGTAATCGTAAAGCCAGCCGAGTAGAAACGGCCTCCGCGATGCTGCTGCTGTGTTTGAGCCAAATAAGTTTTTTGGGCGAGGCGATTCATACGACTCCTTCTTTGTTTTATTATTTCGTCGATAGTACTCATGGATGAGATGTGGCAGAGCAAGAAAAGGCTAAGGCGATATCACCAATATGGGAGCGGAGCTGCTGGTAGTCGAGTTGTTGCCGAGCTGGCCGTAGAAATTTGAGCCCCAGCAGTAGGCGCTGCCATCGGTAACGACGGCGCAGCTGTGTGCGTTAGAGCTCATCGATGAGATTGGCTCTCCTCCACTAAAGCCACTGACTGCTACGGGATTGGAGCTGTTAACAGTCGTGCTATTGCCGAGCTCGCCGAAGTTGTAATCGGTTTGGATCCAGTTGTAATTTTCGTCCTCGTATCCATAGTAGGCGCCTCCCCAACAATAGGCTTTACCGGTGGTATCGATGACGCAGCTGTGGTTATCGCCCACGCTAATAGACACGAGTGTCTTACCGTTGAGGACGCCGGTAGACATGACCGCTATAGGAACAGCGCTCTGGATAGTCGTGCTGCCGAGCTGGCTCGTACCATCAGGATAACCGTAAATATTGTTTAGGCTACCGCCCCAGCAGTACGCTTTGCCATCGGAAGTAACGACACACACCTGGTCGTAGGCGGCCCCGATGGATACAATCGTCTTGCCGCTTAGCGCGCCGCTGGTGTCGACGGCCGTAGGGATCAAGGAACTATATTGAGGATTTCCAAACTGCTTATTAAAGGCGTAACCCCAACAATAGGCCTTGCCGCCCGAATCCAGCGCGCAGCTGTAAAAACCAGCTGTCGTCATCTTTGTAATCGCCTTGCCGCTCAGCACGCCGCTGGTATCAACGGCTACCGGAACGGAGCTGCTGGTGGTCGAGTTGTTGCCGAGCTCTCCAGACACGTTCCGGCCCCAACAATAGGCTTTGCTGTCATACGTGACGGCGCACGTCTGACTGCCGCCGGCGGAAATAGAAGCAATCGCCTTGCCGCTCAGCACGCCGCTGGTATCAACGGCTACCGGAACGGAGCTGCTGGTGGTCGAGTTGTTGCCGAGCCCGCCATATCCGTTATCTCCCCAGCAGTAGGCTTTGCCGTTGGAGTCGACGGCACAGGACTTGGCGCCGCCAGTAGCTATCGACACAATCGTCTTGCCGCTTAGCACGCCGCTGGTATCAACGGCTACCGGAACTTTGCTGTTGGTAGTCGAGTTATTACCGAGCTGAGCCTGTCCGTTATATCCCCAGCAGTAGGCTTTGCCGTTGGAGTCGACAGCACAGGTGTGGTACCTTGCGGCTGAAATTGTTGCCCAGACAGGTTTGGCGCCGGCGACGTAGCGCCGACTGGTCATTGATTTGATGGTCCCGGTAATCTCGTCTTTGTATTTCAAGGTCCACCCCAGACAGGCCGAACCGCTCGAGCAGGCCACGCTGCCATCCCCAACGTAGGCAAATATGTCCGCTTCGCCGCTATCACCGGTTAGATCGGTACATTTGATGGAGTTGGTGTCACCGCTAGCGCTATTGGGCGTCAGTAGTATATTCACACTGAGCCCGGGCAGTATGGTCGTGGTGACGATCGCCGAGTCTTTGACGATATCCAGGCAGCCGGGATATTCGCCATTTTGGTCGTAGTACTTCTCTAGGGCTTCTGCCAGGATAGTCGTTTTGGACAAGCGTTGGGTATCCCGAGTGCTGGCTTGGTAACGGGTAAAGCTGGAGAATCCAAAGGTAGCGAGGATGCCAATAATTGCTATAACTACCAAGACTTCGACTATAGTGAAGCCGTTAACGCTTTTTCTCATTTTTTCATTGTAACAAAGATAGATAAAAGAATACAGCTCCGGACATAAGGGATATGGCCGCTACGGCATAACAAGGCGGTCGAGCACAACCAGGTGTTCGATGTGCGGTGTTCGTGGAAAAAAGTTGTATCCGCGGTGTGATTTAACGCCGTAGGATTCGGCTAGCCGGGCAACGTCGCGGGCCTGGGTGACTGGATTACATGATAGGTAAATAATGCGATCAGGTTTGGTTTCGAGCAGTTTCTTGACGACGTCCTCATGCAGGCCGGCTCGCGGCGGGTCAACAATAATAGTTGCATCGCTCGTAATATACTCAAGCGCGCTCTCGCTTGGTGCCAAGATTGCCTTGGCGGCTTTTTCGCGGTCAAGAGCGGTAATGTTACGCTTCATCTCGCGAACGGCATGCTCGTTTATTTCTACCATGGTGACGTTTTCACCACCAATAGTCAGACCAATCGTACCTACTCCGCTATACAGGTCAACCGCTGGTTTATCGGCACTCACCCACTGTTGCATGTCGCGCAAGGCTTGTTCGTAAACTGGAATATTGATTTGAAAAAACCCTTCAACAGCGTATGTGAACGGAACTTCGAGAATCGTATCGGTTAGATTCGTAGTTCCCCACGATTGCAGTCGTTCGGTAATAACACTGGCGGGGCTTTTTGGGTTAGAAAAAATCAGTTCAAAGCCAATAATGTTGCCGTTTTCCTTAAGTAATTCTAGTTCAGATCCGGTTAGTTGGACGAAGGCTTGGTCTTTGACGTAGAGCTGCAAGGCAACATTGCCCTTGGCGTCACAGCGGACCAGGACGGTTTTAAGCATAAAAGCGCGCAGGTCTGACTTGGTACGCAACAAATCCCGAAGGGCTCGGGCAGCCTGGTTTATGCTAGGGTGCGCCAAACTAGTTCCGTTAACTGGGATTTTACCGTGAGTGCCACGCCTAAAAAAAGACAAATCGAGGCGGTCTTTTTCTTTGTCCCAGTACCAACTAAACTCAATCTTATTGCGGTATTCGTATTGTTTGTCGTCACTATAAACTTCGATGGTCTCGGGTAGGACGATGTCGTGTAATTCAAAAGCTTCTTCTATAAGAGCTGCCTTATAGTGCTGTTCGTCTTCGAAGCTCATTATCTGCCACGGACTAGTTGAAAGATAACTCTCCTCATCACGCGGGATAACACGCTTGTCGCTCGGAATAATTACTTCCATAACGACACCTTCAGCCAAGTTTGATTTCTTTTTGGTGATTTGAACTTCAACGGTTTCGCCCGGAAGTCCGCCCCATACGAAAAGTTTGCGACCGCCTTCCAGGGTGCCAAGCGACTGCCCTCCTCCGACAATTTTATCCAGCTTAACGTTAACTATAGGTAAAGATTTTTTGCTCATCTATCCAGTATACCTGATGTCATGGTATAATTACCCATGTTTTGGTTGTGTCGTAAAGTGTTAAACGCGTATCGTCATAATCCAAAACAGTGACACTACTAATGGGATGTGGCCAAGTGGTAAGGCGCTGGTTTCTGGTACCAGTATTCGGGGGTTCGAATCCCTCCATCCCAGCCAAGAAAAATGACGAGCATCTGCTCGTCGTTTTTCTTGCCGGTGGTCGGGATCCGAATCCCCGAAGGCTTTAGCCGATATCCCTCCATCCCACCCAAGCATAAGCCGCTCTTGGTGGTTTATTCGTGCATTTACTATCAATATGATTAACTATAAAAGGATTTAAATTACCCGAACCAAATTAATTGGAGATATTATGGTTGCTATAGAAACAACAAATCAAACGTTACGTAGAGCTGGTCTAGTCGCAGGAATTGGGCTTTTATTAATGGCTGTACTGGCTGGTTTTGCTAACTTCGGTGTCATAGAAGGTCTTGTTGCCCAAGGAGACGCCGCAAGAACAGCTCAAAACATAATCGCCTCTGAGGGATTATTCCGTTTCGGTGTAGTTAGCCTGATTTTGGTAGCTATCCTTGACGTTGTAGTAGCTTGGGCGCTTAAAACATTTTTTAAACCTGTACATAAAGGTCTTTCGGCGCTTGCAGCATGGTTTAGGCTCATGTACACAGGAGTCTTCGTGGTTGCAATCAGCCAACTCGCTGCAGTGCCCCACCTTTTGAGCAACGCCGGATACTTGAAGGCTTTCAGTACAGACCAGCTACAGACACAGGCATTGTTAAACATAAATACATTTCAAAATATTTGGGACGTTGGTCTGATTTTGTTTGGCATACACCTAGTGCTACTTGGGTATCTGGCGTACAAATCAGGCTACGTACCTAAGCTAGTGGGTGCCCTGCTAGCCATTGCAGGAAGTGGCTATCTTATTGACAGTTTAGGTACATTGCTTGTTTCGGGTTATTCGGCCAAGATCGCCACACTTACCTTTGTAGGTGAAGTGGTGCTTATGGTATGGCTTTTGGTTAAAGCCAGGAAGGTTACTTTAAGCAAGTAAAGAACGGGCCTGATCGTTTTTAGGGAATTGAATTCTTCCTGGAACATATCCACTAACGCTACCAAAGAAAAACGACTCACCTTTTTGGTAAGTCGTTTTTCATATCGTAAAACTATTTAGTTGGTTTTATGTTTTTTGCAAAGTAATAAAGTGCTACCGCGGCAACTAGTACAATACTAGAAAGGATTACCATAGGAGCTGCCGTGCTTACGCCTGTTCCAGCCACAATAACAATCATTGCAGCCACAACGCTCATGCCCATTAATACTGTGAAGGCTAACCACGGCACAACAAAGAATAGCCCAATAGGCCGTGCCTTCAGGGCTAGTATGCCCGTAACTATCATTCCTGGCAGTACTGTCGATAGATCAATGACGTGTACGGGGTTTACTATAAGACCCGCGTCAGTGAGGCTTTTAGGAACTACACCCGATATAAGTGCTGGAATGATTTCGCTGAGCCATAATAGCGTAAATAAGACGCCGGTTACGATAAGCACGTATGCAGAGAACGTGAGAACTCGTGTTTTAGGATAAATGTCAGTATTTTTTTGAATAGTATTAGTTAAGAACCAAAAAATAAGGCTATAAACTATTAACCCAAGAATAACTACGTAAAGCAAGAAAAAGACGCCGAAGTGTAGCGCCGCTGCGTAAATAAGGTACGCGTACAAGAGATAAAATAAAGTGCCAACCCATATCAGGCGGGACGTATAAGATTTTCGACCTATCCCATAAGCACTTACAAGCAAGAATACAACTGCAAACAAATTGCCGATATCTTGCCCTTGAGCTTGCAGCCGCCAATTCTCTGTTTCGAATTGATACGTGCCTGAATATATTAACCCTGCCACGCTAGCTAGTGTGACCAATATTGAAATAATTACAGAAACAATCATTATGCCTCGGGATAGTTGAGTTTTCATTCACTTCTTTCCTTGTTATTTAATATTTCTTTTCTCACATTAACATAGAAGTTTGCGAAAAAGCATTAATTTATTAGTTAATGCCGCACACAGTAAGCGGAATTATATTTTTACTATTGTGTATGTGTGGAATGTTGAGGTTTTTCTTGAAACGCGGCCAATCTCTGTTGACGAGTGCTACACTAATGACAGAAACTACAGTCTACGGTTAAAAAGAAGGTCTATTATGGAACAAATATATAAGGCGTCTCGCCTACTTAACAAGGGCTCAGAAATTGCTACCAAAAATCCTCCGGAAAGCTCTGTCGACCTGTACTGGATACCGTTAGGAGCTGGTGCGCATGTCGTTAGGGTAAGTGGATCTATTTTTGAAGCCATATATGCGGCTAAAGAACATCGATCACGAGCACATCTATATCATTCTGCGTTGGTGGTTAATGTTCCTGACGGCAGATACATAATAGAACAGACGCCTGTTCCCGATAATAAAAACCAAGATCGTGGTGTTGTAGCAGAGGGTCCAGTGGGTATGCGCTGGCTAGGGCATCTTCGGATGTTCCGTTATGAAGTGCGTTGCTGGAAAGACGGAATCATACCCGATCTTAGCTATGCGGTTGGCGGGGCGGTTAAGGCTACAAATAACATAGAACAGGCAGAAGGTATTATCGAAAATATACGTTCGATTCCAACCCTGGTTTGGGGGCGTGATGAAAACCATACAGGAGAAATGTGGAACTCGAATTCTGTAATATCATGGGTGCTTACACAGAGCGGGATAGACACGTCTTCTTTAAGCCCACCCGATGGAGGTCGTGCCCCAGGTTGGGATGCGGGCACCGAGGTGGCCTGTAAATATAGTTCGCGGGCTGACGAGTCGTAAATTCTTCTCAGAACGTATCCACTACCTCCCATTTGACAACTATTGGATAATACGACTATGCCACCATTTAATCCTGTATAATAAAAACGAAACAGGAGCCAGTATTTGTGAAGTATTTAAATAATATGCTACCGCAGCACGAATTGACGTTTAATGATGTGTTTATGGTGCCGTCTTTGAGTGATATTGAATCACGTATGGACGTGGATCTTGCCCCGCCAGACGGAGTTGGTATGACCTTCCCGTTAGTTGTTTCTAACATGAACGCAGTATCGGGTAGACGTATGGCTGAATCTGTGGCCAGGCGTGGTGGCATTGCTATTTTGCCCCAAGATATGCCAGATAATGAGCTAAAAAAGAGCATCGACTACGTTAAATCTTGCCACAAAATTTATGAGACTCCCTTAACCTTGAGAGTTAACGATCGCTTGCAGGATGCGCTAAACATTATTCACAAGAGATCTCACGGTGCAATTGTTATTGTTGATGAGCACAAAAAGCCAATAGGCATATTTACCGAAAAAGATGCTGTTGATAAAGACCGATTTGCTCAAATTAGCGAGGCTATGACACCGTCGGTATTTTCGTTCGAGGAAGGTACAGACCTTGGTGAAATGCATAACGAGTTAAGCGGAAGAAACCTTCGGTTTGCTCCGATTGTTGATAAAAAAGGTGTGCTTATTGGTGCCATTACTAAAAAAGGGACTGTTAGATCCAAGATGTTTACGCCCGCACTTGACCTGAAAGGCCGACTGATGATTGGCGCAGCTATCGGCATTAACGGTGATGTAGCTGCCAAGGCGGCGCGTGCTTTGGAACTAGGCGCAGATGTACTAGTGGTTGATACTGCCCACGGGCATCAGAAAAAAATGATACGTGCGCTGAAGGCTGTGAAAGCTATTAACCCCAAAGTTCCAATTGTGGCTGGAAATATCGTTAGCGCCAAGGCTGCGCAAGATTTACTGGATGCAGGAGCCGATATCTTAAAAGTTGGCATTGGCCCAGGCGCTATGTGTACTACTCGTACGATGACAGGTGTCGGTCGACCGCAGTTCTCTGCCCTATTGGAATGTGCTGAGGTTGCTCGTAAAGCTGGTAAGCAAATTTGGGCGGATGGCGGCGTGCGTTATCCTCGTGACGTTGCTTTGGCGCTAGCGGCCGGTTCATCAAGCGTGATGATTGGTAGCTGGCTAGCGGGGACCCACGAGAGCGTCAGCGATGTATTTACCGATGAAAATGGACGCCTTTATAAAGTTAATTTTGGTATGGCGAGCAAACGTGCGGTTACCAACAGAACAGCCAAACAAGATGAGTTTGCTATAGCCCAAAAAGAACTATTTCAAGAAGGTATTAGCAGATCCCGTATGTATATTGACCCCGAACATCCAGGAGTCGAAGATATAATTGACCAGATCGCTGCAGGCGTAAGGAGTTCACTGACCTACGCGGGTGCTCGAAATATCAACGAATTCCACAAAAAGGCTATTGTTGGCATACAGTCTAATGCTGGTTTTGCCGAGGGCAAAGCCCTAGACTCCTCTTGGTCATAGAAACTAAGTAGAATCTCTATAAAATTTATTTCAAGAGCAATAAAAAATAGAATCTCCGAAGCGATTCTATTCTCTTATGTAGTTTCGCCCTTTCAGACTAACTATTTTTTCTCTGCTTTGAGTTTTTTCTTTAAAAGGCGTTTGCGCGTTGCGCCGTGCCAGTTCTTGTGCTTAGCCATAATTATGTAGTCCGATTATTTTGTATCTATCTGATTATACCACGTCACAAGGGTCGAACTCTAAAGATTTTGTATAGTTGGTGCCACTCTCACCCACCATAGGACTTTTAATCTACCTGGCGATGGTATCGTCAAATAATTACTATGTAAATTCATTGTATAATTAGATAGTGAAACAACCACTTACAGTAGTAAAAAAAATCGCGATTGCCTTAATCGGTTTTCCGTTGTTGATATTTGGCATTATTTTAATTCCCCTGCCCGGCCCAGGATTGGTCGTCTGCTTCCTAGCGCTATTGATACTTTCGGCAGAGTTTGATTGGAGCAAGACTTACCTAGACAGAGCCCGCCTGGAGATAAAGAATATATTTAATATCGCTAAATCTCGCGATGACAAAATTGAGCAAGCGAACGATAAAAAGAATCGTGGCTAGCTAATTATATATACATCGAATTCTACGACTATATTATTGGTAAATTTGATGTTAATCGCCACCTGGAACCACCCCATTTATTAAGATATAATTAAGTCAGGATGAAAAAAATTTCTCAAATAATAATCATCTTTAACCCCAATAGCACTGGTAATAGTAAAAAGAATGCCCAAGAACTGCGCGAGTCTTTGAAAAAAGAAATGCCTGGTTCGGTCAAAATTTCTATCAAAAGTACAAGCTATGCTGGTCATGCCGAAAAGATTGCCGGCTCGTATGCAAAACAAACTAGCGCAACACTTGTTGTGTCGTCGAGCGGTGATGGCGGGTACAACGAAGTAATAAACGGAGCTTTGTCACATTACCCTAATAATGTATTTACAAGTGTCCTGCCTTCGGGAAATGCCAATGATCATTTTAATGCTGTCGCAAACAATAATTTAATTACAGACATTCTGAATAATAACTATCGAACCATGGATGTCCTTAAGGTAACATCGATTATAAACAAAAAACTTTGGCACCGATACGCACATTCGTATGTCGGGATTGGATTGACTCCCGTGATTGGTAAACAATTAACTTCCGTCGATTTGAATTGGTTTAACGAAAAATGGCTTTTGATAAAATATCTTTTTAAGTTCAAATATTCAAAAGTGATAGTTAACGGACAGGTTGTTAAGTATAGTAGTTTGGTGTTTAGCAATGTAGATAGGATGTCAAAGGTACTTCGCCTTTCGGATGAAGCGTCGATAAATGATGGTAAATTTGAAATCAATTCTATCAAACATCAATCCAAGTTTACGCTTTTATTGTATTTATTTAGAGCTGCGACGCTAGGTTTGAGTGAGTCTGTATCTAAGAAATCATTTACCTTTACGACAATCAATCCACTGCTCGTTCAACTTGATGGAGAAGTGTACACGCTTGATGTAGATTCAAAAGTTTTAGTCGAGTCTGTCCCTAAAGTTTTAAAAATCATTATGTAATAATATACCAAGCGGTTTGCCTAATTGTTTTTTCTATAATCTCCGGGCATAATTAAGATGTACATAAACGCTAAAAAGAAAGGTGGCTCATGGAACGGTTTTCTCTAGGTAGTGTTATATATATTATAATTGGTTTAATCGTCGCCAGTAACCAAGGTTATCTGGGAGATGTGGGCTCAATTCCTAATCTAATTTCGGCTTTACTTGCAGTTGTTTTGTGGCCATTGGTGTTGCTAGGAATAAACTTACACCTGGTATTTTAACCGGGTAATGTCATCAGTTAACAATCAATTGGAGTGATGTGCTAGTCTAACCTCTTTTATCAAGTATCAATTATAAAAAATACAATAAGTCTTTGGTAAATCAATTTATATCCCACTGTCACAATTTTTATTTGCAAAACCACAACGATGCGCGTACTATATGAACATGACTTCATATAGTTGCTGTGATACGGCTTCAAATAAATCTACCGAAATCCAATCTTTGTCCAGCCTGCTAAAACTTGTAGGTGACGAAACACGGCTTCGATTGCTGTGTATTTTGAAAGATGGAGGTGAGCATTGCGTGTGTGAGTTGATTGAACATGCCAAAGATCTATCTCAAAGTCTCGTATCGCACCATCTTGCCGACCTCAAAAAGGCCGGACTAGTCAAGTCGAAGAAGGTTGGTTTGCGTGTCTACTACACCCTAGCCCACGAAGGTACTTACATTGTCGAAACAATTTTTAAATTAACAGAAAAGGAGAATAATATTAATGAAAAAAATACAGATAGAAGTTGTCGGAACGGGATGTGCAACGTGTCAGCAACTACACCAAATAACCAAAGTTGTTGCAGCTGAGATTGGCCCCGACGTATCGGTTGACTATATATCCGGTCAGGACGGCATGAAGCGCCTCATGGCGTTAGGTCTGATGCAGTCGCCAGCCCTAGTGGTCAACGGTAAGGTTGTCATGGTGGGCTACAATTCTAGTACCGAAAAAATTAGAGCTTTGATTTTAGAAAACACCTAAACCGTGGATATTTTTGCCCCCCTGCAGTCTTTCGCTGACTGGTTGACCTATAGCGTCTTTTCGCTTCAACACGGTACCAGGCTGGCTGGTACTATAAACTTTTTTGTGTACGATAGCGTAAAAATTGTCCTACTTCTCTTGGTAATTAATTACATTATGGCGGTCATTCGTTACTACCTTCCGATTGAGAAAATACGAGACTTTTTACAGAGTCGTAAGTGGTACGGCGCCGATCACCTGTTGGCGGCGGGTTTTGGTGCCATCACGCCTTTTTGTTCTTGTTCCTCCATTCCGTTATTCGTCGGCTTTTTAGGAGCCGGTATCCCGATTGGTGTGACCTTTTCGTTCCTTATCACCTCGCCGCTAGTCAATGAAGCTGCTATCGCCCTGTTTATTGGCCTATTTGGCCTCAAAATAACCGTTTTATATGTGGCCGCGGGTATTTTGCTTGGAGTGATTGGCGGCCTGGTGCTTAGTCGGGTCAATGTTAACAAACACATTAGCGCCGATATACTAGAAATGAGTAAAGGAGCAAAGATTGTCGGCCCGGCAGTTTCACAGGCTGCATTTAACCGCGAGCTCTTAGTGGCGTGGTGGGGCGAAGGCCTAACACTTACGAAGAAGCTTATTCCCTATGTCCTTTTGGGTGTTGGGCTGGGAGCAGCTATTCACGGCTTCGTGCCGCAGGACTTTTTTGCTCACACGCTCAGCAGTGGGGCTTGGTGGACGGTCTCGCTAGCGGCAATCGTGGCTGTGCCGCTGTATTCGAATGCGGTCGCGGTTATACCAATCATGCAGGCACTGGTCGGTGTTGGGGTGCCGTTTGGGACGGCCATAGCTTTTATGATGGCAACGGTTGGCCTGTCGCTCCCCGAGGCCCTAATCTTAAAGAAAGTTATGAGCTTAAAACTCCTGGCAATGTACTTTGGGGTAGTGACCGTTGGAATTATCTGTATTGGGTACTTATTTAACCTCATACTGCCGTAAGAGTATAATCGGTTATCTTACTAAAATCGCTTTAATCCTAACTCAGTTGAAAATCGTTGTCTGTCAAAGCCAAGAATATTAACAGTTGAGCCGTTGTCTTTTTCGATAACACTAAAGGGTACGCCCATTTGGCCACTAATACGTACCATATTTTGAGCGGCAACTGGGTTGATGTCAACGCTGTAATCGGTGAAGTCTATATCTTTATCTTGTAGCCATGATTTGAGCGCGTGGCAATAGCCACAGGTTTTTGTACTATAGATTGTTATTTTCATTTTTTAACTCCTTTATTTAATCTGTTTGCCACCGAGCGTAACAACGTTATCCAGGCCACCAAGGTTTATGACGTTTGTGTAGCCCGCCTGCTCTAAGATGGTTTGCGCCTCGCCTGCTCTATTGCCGCTTCGGCAGTAGAGATATAGTTTTTTATCTTTTGCACCTGTTGGTAATTGCCCTGATTGGATGCTTGCGAGCGGAACATTCACCGCGCCGTCTATGAAACCTGCCTTAAATTCTTCGGGCGTTCGAACGTCGATGAGCTGCCCGCCTGCTTTTATATCGGACTGTATCGTCGTTATAGACAACTCGTCTTTCGAAGTCCCGGCTGACTGGTTGTTAGTCGTAAACACAAACAGCAGTGCACCCACTAACGCTACCGCGATTGCTATGATAACTATTTTCATACTGTAACTTTCTTTTTCAAACATCGCTCACAAGTTCCGTAAATCACCAGGTTGCCGGTAATTTTGCAGTCACCCAGTGCGCTGCTGATTGCCGGCAAGATATCCGTCGCGACATTGATATTTCGTATGCCATCACAACCGTTACATATAAAATGATCGTGCGACGTTGTTGTCGCATCATAGCGCATGGAGCCGTGATTATTTACGGGCGCCTCGAACACTTTACCGTGCTCAAAAAGCCGCGCCGTAGCCCTGTGTACGGTTGTTGAACTTACTTTTGGAAACGCACTACGCAATACTGATAGTAATTCGGCATTTGTCGCATGTCCAAGGCTAGTAATAGCAACCAAAAGTTCTTTGCTGTATTTTGTGTCACGACTTACTTTCATATTCTTATTGTAAATCATTTACAATAAGAATACAATGGGTAGATAACTAAAGGAATGAAAAATTTAATGAACAGAATATTAATAGACGTCCGTGAGCCATCAGAGTTTGCTCGGGGTCACGCCAACGGAGCAATTAACATATCACCAATGGAAATTATGCGTGGCGCAAAAGACTTGACTGATGTACCAAAAGACACAGAGCTAATTTTATACTGCGTGTCTGGTAGTCGCTCTAATGCTTCGATAAATATACTTCGACAACTTGGTTTTACTAATCTTGTAAATGGAGTAAACAAAGATCAAGTTCGGGCAAAATACGGCACTATTTAGTTGATGTTCGAAAAAAAGACGAATGTAATGGCGGCAACGTATTGAATATACCTCACCTCTTGGTTCTGCCCTGGTCTGTACGAGAGCAATCTTTTGAATAGAAAGAGTGTTAACAAAAATCGACATTATCTGTCGATTTTTTTTCACTATCAACACGTCAAAGCAACGTCAATATTGTTTTAAACATTGTCTTATTCGCGGACGTAAAGACTTCTAACCTTTTTCGTCATAAGCCTAAATTCTTGTCTCATGTCTTTGATATTTCCCTTTAGCTCGGTTTCTAGCCTTGCTTGTAGTTCATCTAAAACATCTCTTGACGGTCTTATGGCTGTGTATATGTATTCTTGATAAGGTAGTCTTAGTGATTCTTGTTGCTTAACTTTTTTAGTTCTAAAATATTGAAACATCATTACTCCTCGCATTAGTAATTTTTGTTAAATATGCATACCGGTCTTTGTAACATCTTCCTTTCAGGTGATGTGTGCAATAAGGTAACTTGTCATTGTATAGTGTAATGTTTCCGTTATTGTGTGTATGTAAGTATTCTTACAAAGCTAGCACATAATATATATTGGCAAAGTGAACGCACGAAAAGCACTCTTATTGCTACGAATACAGATGGTATACCGGTAGCTCAGCGGTGAATGAGAGTTGCTGGTCTTATTGCCTGTAACCTTTAATTTGAGCGTGAAAACAATCGAGATTTACGAGAGCTATCTTTGGAGCGATCTGCAGTAAGCTTTTTTTTAGCAATTTCCTTTAAAGATTTTTCTTCATCTCGTTTTTTATCATTATAAGTTTTTTTCGGAGATTTGCCCTTTTCGAAAAGTTTATGACAACAAACGCAGATATCACAACCTCCAACAAGTGTTTTGTCGGACCACCAACTTAGGTTGCCGCGAGTCGGACAGTTTAGTATGCGGCAGACGCCAATTTTTGGTTTACCAAAATTATCAGGTGTATTTTGAGCATTGAAGGCTCTTTGTATAATTGTAGATTCAGAAGTCGCGTCGGTTGTTGATACGGTTGAATTGCCTACGCTATATTCTGGACAACCATTGCTGTCGTAGGTTTCGCCGGAGGCCTTGGCCTCTCCACCGTAATGTGACAGAGCGGCGTAATTTGCCCCTTCCCCACTATCAGAACGCTCTAGGTCGCCCAAGAGCTTACTGTCGGCTTTGTCTATCACGCTGGCTATACTATGGATGACTTCGCTGATTATGTTGTGAGCCATTTCTTTGGATATGGCTTGACCCTCTTTTAGCCGATAGCTACTTCCGAACTTGTCGGTCACTCGCATTAGTTCGGCTGTCACAACACCTTGACTTGATGCAAGAGTTTTAATTGTATCTGTATAGATTGACGTCAGTTTGGGCTGACTTCGAACTTTTAACAAACCGTTCTTTTTCTCTTCGTTTTTATCTTTTTCGAGTCCAAAACTATACTGTTTATTATTCTGTTTTTCTAGTAATTGGTCATAGGTTGCCACGTAGTGATCGGTAAACTTAGCAGCTTTAGTTAAGTTGGGTGAATAGAATTCGTAGTTGTTTTGTAAGAGCTCTTGTTCAGTTGTCCCAGTTGTGGCATCGGCGTCTAGTTTTTTGCGCAGTTCATTAAATCGTTCCATGCTTGGGCTGTATAAAGACACAAAATGCCCCTCCAGCAAATCGTTACTCGTCTTTTGGTATATTCGAGAAATAGCTATTTTTTGTTTTCCAATTGGCAAAGATTCAAATATCAAATAAGCACCAGTTGGGGCAGTTTTAAACCAAGCGGCTAATTTAGTCACTTCTTGGGCTTCTGTTTCTGCTCGCGCCAACTCATCTGCTATATCGGGATTTTTGACCGTTTCTGTTTTGAATATCTCTAAGTTTGTTTTAGTCATTGAATTCATTGAAACTCTATCTTTAACAGACACGAAATCATTGCCAGTAAACTCGAAACTGACATTATTTACGAAAGGAGTTTTTGGCAGGCGTTCAGCAATGTCTGTCTCTAAATCTTCTTTTATCCCAACGAGAGCCTTGTCGCCCTTTTCGAGATATTGGTACAAGTGTGTTAATGGATCATTGATGCCCAAATACTCTAGCCTAAGAGCCAGCCGTCCCATATACATAACATGTTCTTGATTGATAGTTTCTGAGAGTGGACGCTTTGTCTCGAGCGTCAATCTTTTTAGTGTAGCTGTTTCCAATTTAATAACCCCTACTTACGAGCAGGGGCCATTAAAAATAACGACTACTCCTGCTCGGAAGATTTATAACTGTATCGGACTTAGCATTTCTGCCTTACCGTTGCGGCACAGTCCCGGATTTACACCGGGTTCCAGTATGTTTACTTGTTAATACTAATGAGTATGCGTTATTAGTGTCGCTTTGTCGAGTGGTAACGCTATATATAGCTATTTTTGTCTCAAAATTGTCTTCAAAGTGATCGATAGCTGCAGGACTGAGCCCTTTTTGCTATAATTCATAAATATGCACACAACTCCAAATCCCTATCTCCATGTCGAATCACACAACGGTAACATCAGTGGTAAATCAAACTGGCTCAGGGCCGCTGTCTTAGGTGCTAATGACGGTATTGTCTCGATTGCCGGGCTTGTAGTTGGCGTCGCTGGAGCGACGAGTTCAAAACTCATTATCCTGACGGCCGGAATTGCCGGTATCGTTGCTGGCGCCTTATCGATGGCGGCTGGTGAATACGTGTCGGTTAGTACCCAGCGAGATATCGAAAAAGCCTTATTAGAAAAAGAACGGCAGGAGTTAATTGACAACCCTGAAGAAGAACTAGAAGAATTAAAGTTACTCTATCAAGCCAAAGGTCTCACCGAAGGTACTGCGCTAATAGTTGCTAAAGAATTAACAGAGCATGATGCTTTTGCGGCCCACGTTGACATCGAGTTACATATCGATCCGAATAACTTAACTAACCCGTGGCATGCCGCCTACGCCTCATCTGCTTCGTTCTTGGTTGGAGCGATGATTCCACTGGGTGTAATTATGCTTCCGTTGGGATCATCGACGGTAGCCATTACCTTTTTGTCTGTCGTCGTCGCTTTGATTATTACTGGTTTCTTAAGCGCTAAAGCTGGCGGAGCTAATATACGAGCATCTGTCATACGTGTTGTTGCCGGTGGTGTGCTGGCTATGGTTGTAACTTACGCAATTGGCCGTCTATTTAATATTTCGGGTGTTTGAGCGCTCCATTTTAGCTAGACGCAACCCACCGGCTAGGTATATACTAAAGGCAGTCATGTAGGTACTGGTGGGAATACCTTTCTACTTACAGACTTATGCGAGAAGTCACCTTGCGTCGATATGCACACTGGTAGTTATTTACTTCTAAGCGCCCCTGTTGAACGCACACATTTACATGGTAAATCAGTAACAAGAACACGTTGAACGGCTCGTTGTTCCTATCTGTTTTGCTTCACTCCAAAATCCGTTCGCTGACCGAATATCTAGTTGTCAGCTTTTTGTCATATAAACTTATTTTCTTGGAGTATAAAACTATGGATCGTATCAATATCAACGAACAAGTTCTTGTTACCGTAATGGGATTCAAAAAAGACCTCGCTGCTTATCCGCGCCGTATGGAATATCAAGGCGCGACCTATGACTTTTTAGACGCTGGTCTGCGCTGCCTCGTCCGTACTGGTGGGCGAATCGCTGAAATAATTACATTGTCTGACGGCAGTGCCAACTTTCGCTTACGTAGCGACAATCGTGGCGGTAACTGGACACTGCTCAGTATCACGGCTTAAACTCTGGCACAAAGGTTATTAAAAAAGGAGTTACAATACGTAACTCCTTTTTTGTTAGCAATATAGGAATATCTTTGGCTGTTTAGCCGAAGAAGAAGTTGTATACGACAGAAAAAACGTTATTGTTACCACTTTGGTTATTAGTAAGGTTGGTCTTTATGGAATTTTTGTTGCCACCACCGTAACCGCTCCCGCCGCCGTAGCCGTGGTTGCCGTTGTTGGAGTGATGTTCTTTGTCTCTTTGGTTAGCGTGATGCGGCTTGTCTCTCTGGTTTTGATCGTTCTTTTCATTCTCCTTATTGTTGTCTTTTTCGAGAGACGTTGCATCTTTGTCTTTGTTAGAGTCTTTGAGCGGCGTTGCACCGGCAATCGTAGCTGAGCTGACGACAGTCAGTAGCATAAGTGAAGCTGCACCAAGCGCAAGCTTACTAGCTGCACCCTTTGTATTTAGTGTTAATGTATGTATGCGGTTACCCATAGGCCCTCCTTGTTATTTTGATGCACCAACATCAAGGTAACCACGTATAAGCTTAACCAGCAATGCATTGGAACGTCTTATTGTGGACGGTTTAGTGTTTAACCCTAGGGTTTTACTCATATTAATTGTGTAGTATTATCTACGACGCGAAGCCTTGTCGCGGATAACCATACGTCGGGTTTCTCTCGTTAAACAGACTAAGCCAATACACAGTAAAAAAAATACAAATAGTGCACTATTGTTGACTTGTCCTGTTCCTCGCAATAATAGGAATTGGATACCGATACCGGCCAACACTACGGTGGCTAGCCAAAAAGAGACGCGACTTGGGATGCGCCGTATAACTGCCAATAGACCGTATGCAAAGATAAAGCCTTCGGCGACAACCGGAATAGTAGATAGCTGTATGCTGGCAATAATGATAAACGGCGCTCCCACAACAAGGGTATGCTCTTGAAGCCATTGGATTAAACGTCTTTTCCATAAAACGATTTTTGTCTGCACAGGACGCACGCTATGAGATACTATGGGTGTTACTACTACAGGCTGGGCCTCAGGCTGTATAGCGGCGGCCGTGTGGCGTGTTTGACGTGGGCGCACGTCTTGGATGAGACCCCAGCCAGGACGTCGTAGCGGCCGGTTGTTAGCGTCATGCGGCAATTGGCTCGATGCTTGCAGCGTGTCTGTCATTTACTCTCCTCTTTGAACGCGGTGTTGCGATATAACTTTAGTGTCGCAGTGTCGGTTATTAGCTGAATGTCAGTTTGGTGGTCCAGGTAACTGTACGCTTGATAATCATCATCTTTGGCCAATAGAATGTACTTTACTTGTAGTGGTACTAGTCGCTGACCTAGTGTGTATGATTGGGACGCTTGGGGTAAAATTCGTGTCGTTAAAAGCTGTTTCTGAGTATTAACTACGGCTGGTTTTATGTTGCCTAGCTCTGGGTTGTCGCTTATTAACAACGGCTTATCAAAAAAACTTTCTCCTGGGTTTGCAATCAACCGCCCGGCGAATTGATAGCGCATATACAAATGCCACGGTAAAAACAATACTTGATATGTACCGGCATCTGTATTAAGTCGCTCGTTGACCGCATACCAGTCAGCTGGATAGTGCCGCGGCGTCAGTTGGCCGTCAAACCCTCGGAACATGACGGGCGTCAAACCGATTAATAGGAGCGCGAAAACGATGCCACTAGCCAGTCGTCCGGCTTTTGAATGGACTTTTGCCAAAAGTTCGGATATCGCAAACCCAATAAATACCGCGTAACCAAGCGCCACTAGCGCGACGAACTTATGGGGCTCACGGTATCCGGCAAAAAATGGCAGGTTCTCCGCCAACCACGTCGTGCCGACACCAGCCGCCAGCAAAACTGCAATGGATATACTAGCAGTAAATAGTATGCCTGTCTCGCGCTTCTGTCGCCAGGCAATTACAGCACCGGTTATGATAAGTGCCCATATTAAGCTAACAACCAAGCCCCACCCAGTTAGTTTGTCCTGCGGAAGCGCGAACAAGTCGTGACGCTCTCCCCAGAATCCCTGGAGGCGTAAAACATGCATTAATTTTCCACCTATTCCCTCGCCTTCCGTCGCAAACTCAGACTGATCACTATCACGAAAAGTAACGATAGAGGCCGCCGTCGTGCCACTCCCCTGCACAAGAGGTACTAACCAATAACTACTGGTGAGTAAAAAGATTAAACTGGCAGCTCCACCGTATTTTGCCAGTTTTTTAAGATACGGGGCGTTTGCACGGTTATGCCATAACGATTGCAGTAGCGCAACAACCGTAATGACAACGACTAACCCAAGAGTGTGAATTGACACAATACTGATACCAACAGTTACTAATGTCAACAGCATCGCTTTTTTGAATGACGGGTCTGATAGAAACTGCAATAGCGCTACTACAAAAAATGGCAAAAGCGCATAGCCGAGCAGTACCGAGTATTGGCCAGCCATAAACCGTGAATACGTAAATGGATTTATCATATAGATTAGTCCGCTGGCGTAGGCTGCCCATGTCGTAACAACGACTGGCGTATTTCTCATTTGTAAGAAGTTCATTAATTGGTGCATGCCTAATCCTGAAATCACTAAAATAGCAAACAGTACTAGCTTTTGGATTATGTCGCTTGGAATAATAAGGCTTAGTATGTGCAAACCAGCTCGAAACAAGTAGCTGCTAGTGACCGTTTGGGGCAGAGCTAGGTTTGGCGTAAAAACCATGTCGAGCGTCAGGATAAATCCGGGACCTAGTAGCGGCCACAGGATGAGTAAAGCTACGGCACTGTAAAAAAACATTATTATCCAATTATTTTTAATTACTTTCGGGAAACCGTTCATTATCGATACTTCCCTCGTGCATGCTTTTCGGTGATAGACATGTGCTTTCTTTTATATATAAAATAGCCAATAATTACCAAGAGTGTCAACGTGCTTATAGCGGCGCCAACATACAGCCAGCGCTGCGGAGCAAATTCCATGACTAAGGTCAAATCATACGACCCGTCGCTATTTTGCTTGCAAGAAGATTTACATAGTTCGCTTGGGTCAACCAACCAACCATTCATAGAGTTGTTAATTTTAATATGATCCTTATCTGTTACCAAAGTGCCGTTATTCAATCCTAAGCTCCAGCGGGGACTATAACTTTCCTTGGTTTCAAGATAAAAAGCCGAGCGAGCCCCTTCTATATGTACAACGCTTTTAGTGGGGTCTATTGTCTTAAAACTTACTTTCTTCGGTTGTTGTAAGACTTTTTTAGGCTCACTCACTAGGTAAAAACGGTTTTGGATGTTTGGGGTTGCAATCAGCCGAAAGTTATCATATCGAGTAAGACCCGTATCGATACCGGAATTATCGGGGTAAGCGTAGAGCAGTATTCTCAAATTATGCGCGCCAGGTGGAGCCACAATGTTTTTTGTTAGCGTGTTCCACTTTCCAGGGGTATCATCTAGGCGTTGGAAGATTGAAGTGTTTGCTTCATCGTCAAAACTAATGTTATAGGCCGCGAATCGCCCATTTAAACTTTTATAATCGAAACTTAACAGGTAATGTTGTTCTGCTTGCACGGGAATATCATTTGGTCCTGTACAGGCAACGTGATTTTGTGCCTCAAGCTGTAAAGACGAAGTGCCATCCGTTTGATCATTCTTCGCCGTACTCATACCGATTTCCCCGTCGTTACCATATGCGTAACAATCACTCACTTGCCGTTGCCATAGTCCTTGTTCTAAGGATGGGTTCGGAAAGATATTTTTAAAATCGTATTTTTGGTCGTTATAGTCAAGGTGTAGTTTGCTTGAGGGCGGTATATTGATGGTCTGGTCTTCGCCGTTAGAGCTTAGTGGCTGGTAGCTTTGCCGCTGCTCGGGCGTAAGGAAAAGTTGGCTACCTGTTAAATTGTAGTTAAGATTATCGGTATTTCTTAGGTAGAGGGTTTGCTTCCCGGAGTTCATCGATGAGGGTAAGCTTGTTTTAATCGAGCCTTCCTTTAGATCTTTAAACGTCATGTTTTCGTAGGCGTTTTGCAGCCCAGTAGTAGTAGCCGTTGCGCCAGCCGGGGTATCGGTAAAATCAAATTCTGAGTTTAGTGTTTTTGTAATCAACCGATACTTGTTGCCTATTTGTTGGGGTTTTTCGAGTGCGAAAACTTTTTGATTCGAGTAGATGTATGCTTTTGGCCTATTGTTACGATAAAGCTGGAAGGCATTGTCGACAAACGTGTCCTGCGGGCTGAAGTCATAATCTTGTAGTGTCGGCGCCGCGGTATTTTGGCAACCTAGGACATAGTCATATGAGCCCAAATTGACAGTGTCGGCAACGTCTAGCCCCATTTGTTTTACCTGAACATTTTTTGACGTCAGTATTTGGTTTAGTTCAGTTATGATTTGCGGATGGCTTGAGGCATAAGAAAAACAACTCTCGTCGTTGACGATTAACAGGTTCTTTTGATTGAGGTCGGTTTGCTGCAGCGCGCCAAAATAACTAATTTCACGAGGCGTCAACAGCTTGTTATAGACATCCAGGCCGATATAGGTGTTCATAAACAAGAAACTTACCGCCAAGCCTGAATATAAAACTATTCGATTGGATTTTTTAGTCACGTTGGCTAACACTATAGCCAGCATAGTAGCAATGGCGAATGGCATATATAACTGCCATTTTAAGGGTGAACGAAACATCCAGCCGCCCGGTAAGCCAACGACAATCTTAATAAGATCTTTGACAAATAAATAGTTTACAGCTGCCAACAGCAGTAGGATTAAAAATGCGGCTAATGCCCAAGCAAAACACTTCCTATCTGACACATTTAACTTTTTTTCAACACGTACGTAGGCCCCGAATAAAATGACGTAGAAACTAAAAATACCAAGGAAGTACAGCGCCTGAGTGTTATCGTTATAAAATTCATAGTCCTTAAGTACTCCTTTGGCGAGAGACATACCGGTGAAAATATCTCCGGTATTAGACACATCAATAAGTGAAGTGTAGTCCGTCGGTGTCGATGCGACGCTCGAAGACAACACGTCTTTGTTGACTGAACCAAGGCTTGTTAATGGCAGCAGAAAGTAGGCGTTGAGTAAAAGCCCTATCAGGCCTAGCAGCAGTAACTTGGGGATATTTTTAAACATGAAGGACTTGTCCTTAAGAGTCATATAGAGCAGATAACTAACGGATACAAGAAGGTTCACTGTGAACGTAAATGGGTGGATGAGGGAAATATTGAGACAGGCTATCCATAGCAGAAAGTATCGCAGCTGTTGTCTTTCAAAGGCTTTTTGTATGGCGATTAGACACAGTGGCAGCATTGCTGCGGCGAGAACAAGACCGATCTTCGAGGCGTTGCCTAAGAAGATCGGGTTAATCGTGAAAAAGAGCGCAGCGACGATACTCAACGGAATACTGGTAATTTTTAAGAATAGTTTTGAAAAATAGAAGAAAGCTACAAAAACAATCGCGAAACAGGAAAGCAAATAAAAAATGCTAACCGGTATGTTGCCCAGCAGTGCAAAAACGAGGACGTCAATGATCCTGCCCGGTATCCTGATGATACCTTCGGGATTAGCCGAGCCCGTTTGATACGACCAAACATAGACCAACTTCATCCAGTAAAATTGGACATCAAAAGGAAAAATATAATCGCCGTTCGATATAAAACTCATGAACTTATTTAACGGCCTGTTTAAATTTATCTATGAACAGTTGTAGTTCGTGTTGCGAAAGATCGTTGATTTGAATTGGTCGTGTCTTCGTCGTCTTTTTCAATAGTTCGAGTACTTTGTTGTCATATACTACAGGCAGAAACGTGACGCCAGTCAGGAGGGCAATGATTATGGCGTGAAACTGCGGCCCTATCAGGGCAAGTTGTTCTTTGTTCTTTTGAAAAAACAAAAACAAAGCGACAGGATTATAGGAAAAATCAAGCGCTTGAACGTTTTGATATTGCTTTTGCCACTTATTGATAAGCTTATAGCCCGTTGAATCAATTTCGCGTGGCTCTAAAGTCGCGACAATAATGTTGATGTCCTGGTTGTGCGCGAGACAGGCCTCGATGTTTTTGGCGAAGTCATTGTTTTGGTGTGGTTTGAATCGTCGGAGGGTAATAAACAGCGTTTTGCTATCTATACGTATTGCTTGATCGAGCGCAACAAAGTCTGGTCGGTAGGGCTTCAGATTAAGCGACGGAACATGGTAGGCGATGTCGGCGTCTTGGGATACATGCGTACTTACCTTTTGGAAGTTCTGCAGTGACTCCTGGTCGCGAACGATAATGTAGTTAGCGGCTTTGCCCGCAAGCCAGGCGCTGGCATGACCTAGTTTGTTCGTCGAGTCATAATACCCCACTCCCAACAAATACACTTTTTTTCGCAGAAAGAAGCGGCTGATAAACAACAGGCTGCTAAAAAGAAAAATATTCGCGTTAACATCGAGTCCCCACAGTCCCCCACCGCCAATAATGACGTTTTTATTCTTAGCAATAGCTTTAAGTACCGACCATTTGTCTGTCATGTCTATTAGGCCAAAGCCAAAATTGTGGTGGTAGGTAGAATAACGTTCGGCGTGCAAATAAGCCACTGTCAACGAATGTACATCGTGCTTTGTAAATAGATTCATTAGCACCTCCAATAACAGTTCGTCGCCAAAGTTACCGCCGCCATAATAGCCGAGTAATACACTGTGTTCTAAATCTTCTTTTTGAAATACATCGGCAATAGTCTTATTCATATCTTAATTTCCTCTTTGAACTGTTGGTAACTAGTTTCAAAATTAATAGCCTTGCTCCACTGCCAAGCATTATTTTGCAGTGTTTGGTAGTTTACTTTATCGGATAATAACCCAACGATGTTTTGTGCCAAATCTGAAGGCGTATTTTGGTTGCAGATAGTCCCGGTCTTGCCGTTTCTGACACTATCGCGCAGACCATCCACGTTATAAACAACAGCTGGAGTGCCTTGACTGGCGGCTTCGGTGACAATTAACCCCCACCCTTCTTTGATGCTTGTGACGGTAATGACATGAGCTTTTTGAAGTAAATCGGATTTTTTTGCCGCTGAAATTCTTCCCAAGTATTCGATATCTTGTTTGTATGGACTATTTTTTATGGCCATCAGGACTCTCTGGCCATAACGCCCACTTGCGTCACCGGCAATTTTCATCTGTAATGTCGGCAACGTTACTTTGGCCAGCTCAAAAGCTCGCACTTGGTCGAGTGTTCGTTTCATGTGTCTGATGCTACCGAGCGATACAACCGTCGGTTTATCATATTTACTAGAAGGTACAATTTTACGTATTGCCTCAAGCTGGATACCTTCTGATATGACAGCGACATTCTGCGCACGAAAGCCATAGCGGAGTAAATCTTGCTTGGTACTGTCCGACATAGCTATCGCCTTGTCTTTACTTAAAAACTTCAAGTAGATAGGCTCAAGCACATAACCGATGAGGCTCGCCGGTAGAGGTAATTGATAGAACCAAATCTCGCGACAGAGCATATGAAAAAACAATAATCGCGGTACTCGACGTAAATAGAGACGACTGATAAACGGTAGTGTGTTGACCTCTTCGACCACAAAATCCGGCCAGTCCATTAAGTGTTGGTTAATATAGCGATAGGCTTGCCAATAAACACTGACGCGTCCTCCCACTCTCACTACGCTGTAGCCATCAATACTAGCCTTCGGTTTGGCTCCAGGGTAACTAGCGGTCACAAGTATGACTTCGTGGCCTTCTTTGACGAGCCGCTTTATGAGTTCCGAGGTGACTGTCTCAGCCCCGCCGGCCTGTGGGTGTTGAATATCTTTCCAGCTTAGCCACAGTATACGCACTACAGACGCTCCTTGTTGGCTCGCTTGATCTTGCGGCGGTTAGGGCGTACGACGTAGAGCGGCCGGTTGGCGACTTCTTGATGAATGTTGGCGATATAGAGAGACATGAGGCCTAAACAGCTTAAGGTAATGCCTGATAAAAACAAGCTAATCACGGCAAGTATTGCGTTACTGCTAAAGACGAAGCCGAAGAATGAATTACCAAGTAAGTAGCGGTTAACGAACATAAACATTCCTAGCGGTATCGAGATAACTGTTATCAATGTACCAAGATAACCCGCCAAACGTAGTGGCAGTAAACTGTGGCCAACAAAACTGTCGATACCCAAGCGGACGAGCTTAACAAAGCTATAGCTGGCTGTTCCGTGCTGGCGTTCGTCGGCAACAAAATAGACAAAATCGCGCCTGTAGCCAAGCCAGTCAAACAAACCGCGCGTAATACGGTTACGCTCAGTGAACTGATTAAAAGCTTGGATCACTTGCCTGTCGACCAGTCGAAAATCGGTTGCATGAGGTGTTAAATTAATATCAGAAATTTTATTCATACTGGAATAAAATAGACGTGATAGCAGTCGTTTGCGCCATGATGTCTTGTATTCTTTTCGAACACCCACCACAACATCGGCACCCTTTTCCCATTTTTGGATGAACTCGGGTATGTGGTCTGGTGGATGCTGCAAATCGGCATCGAGCATAATAGCTGCTTCGCCTTTGGCAGCGTGTAAACCGGCAGTGAGGGCAATCTCTTTGCCGAAATTACGGGCCAGCTCGATCGGTACTACCTGCGGGTCTGACTGGGCAAGCTCGAGTAAACGTTCGGTCGTCTTGTCGCTACTGCCGTCATTTACGAATAGATACTCGAACCTATAGGCTAGATTTCGCGTAGCTTTCTTGACCGCTTCATGGACGTGACAGACGTTGTCCTCTTCGTTGTACATGGGAATGATGACAGAAATAAACGGTTGGTTGGTTACTATTTTTTGGTTTCTATGCATTGTCCTCCCTAAGTTGGTGATGGTAAAAAAATAAATTCTGCAGCACGGTTATAATCAGTAAAATCAAACTTCCTAGTAGGATATTGTTAATTACATCTCCTATTTTACCATGGTTCAGCTGCATAAGCGCAAGCACGACAGCGCAAATAGGAATACTGATGAGGCTATATTTGTAGCGCTTCAGAGCTATGTGGTACATCATGAACATGTTGGCAATAGCTAAAAACAGCATCGCCAGACCGACGCGTGGTAAATACATTGCATTGCTCAAATATTTCGATCCAACTAAAATAGCAATAATTATTTCTGGAAATAAAGTCATGGCGAGTAATGCCCCGCCACCTAAAAGCAACATAAGAACGAGTGACGCTTTAAGTCGCGCTTGGTTTTTTTGAAGGGTCTGGTTGGTGCTCGCCATCGTAATGAGAACGGCCGTAACGGGCGCCATTAAGAAGTAGACGATACCAGCTATAATGGTAATACCAGCGTATAGTCCAGCTTCAGTTGGCGAAAAGTAGTGCTTGATTGTAATGATGTCTAAAGTCTGTATGACTGTTACTCCGCCGACACCAAGTAGTATTGCCACGGCGTGCTTTAGATAGGGCTTGATCAAATCGAGGCGAAGTGGTCCACTGCCTAAGACAGAGCCGTAGAAGCCGGCTTTACGTGCCCACGCTATGCCCACAATTAGTGATAACACTTGCGAAACAGCCAGGGCTCCAATAGCTCCAAAGCTGTGATACCCCAGTAAAACAAAAATTGGCGCCAGCAATAGTTTGGCGGCAGAGCCGGTACCGTCAGTCAGAGATGCTCGAAAAAATTGTTTTTTGCCTCGCAAGAAAGCCATTCGAAAGGCTAACGGTATGCTAAAAGCTAAGGCAGCTATTAGTGCTACGAAAGGCCAAATTTCTGTAAAATTTAAAAAAATACGTAGCTGGTCGACAGATAGGAGGGCAATAAGTAGCAGGCTGTAGCCAACTATCATCGCTATTTTCTCGAGGCCGAGCAGTGTTTGGTTGCGCTCCTTTTCGTCAAGTGTATTGACGGTTATATGAATTGTCACATAGGTTAAAATTGTCAAAAATATTGCCGCTTGGGTGAAAAGTGATATCAAGGTTTGAACTTCGCCGAAATCGGCTGGCGACATTAAACGGCCGAGTATCGGATAAAACAGATAGTTAAGACCGGCAACCCCTAGTGAACCTGCTAAAAAAATCGCGTTATGACGCAAAAATGGACTTGTTTTAACCAGCACTGAGCCGTGGTTTATCCACTTGTTTATACGTTTAGGCATCTATCTATCATAACTGACTTATGCTTTGACTTCACGTTTCAGGCTAATATCATACTGATTTGGTCGGGCTTTTATTAACAAAATATATGTTAAATGACCGTAATAGTGCCGCGTGGAATTCCCATAGCGCAGGTGATTTTATAGGTGCCAGGGCCTTTTGTTTCGAAGCTAAGGATTTGTTTTTTACCTTTTTCGAGCAGAAGCGGTGTTTCGAAAAGACCTGGAATCATAATAGTACTCATACAACCTTCACCGTCGTCTTTGGAGTCGACGACTAGCTTGTACGAGGTTCGCGATTTAAGTGTAAAACTAGCAGGAATAATATCTTGTTTAAGCGTATAAGTCGTTTCAAGAGCTTGTCCGGCAATACTTGAGGCATCTGAGGTATTTGACCTAGCAAACGATGGCATTTGAAAGCCCGAGAGGTTGTACCCACTGTTGATATTAAGCAGAGCCATCGCCATAACGGCGACACCAGCTAGTTTAAAGAAGCGTTTTGATGACTTGCCTTTTATAAATGACGTTAAACTACCGACACCCAGTAAACCTGGCGCTGTACCAATCGCGAAGAAGCCCATGACAAGTGCACCAGTCGTGAAGCTACCGGTGCTAATGGCGTAAAGTTGCATAACCTGGGTAAACCCACATGGCAGAAAAAAACTAATGGCGCCAAGCGCGACAGCACTTTTGTGGTTATATTCTTTTTCGGTATGTTTTTTAAGACCTAAGAATTTCGCTACAGCCGGAGGCAATGTTAAGCCACCGGCGCTTACTCGGGGCATAATACTAGTTAGTTGTAGCCCCAAGCCGAACATGACAATTCCTACGACAATCATCAAGACACCAAGTGGTGCGCCTTGAAGCTGGATTGACGCACCCAGTATGCCAATGAGACCACCTAGTAAAAAGAAAGAGATGATACGACTAAGATTGAAAAAAATATGAGGGCGGAATTTTTGCATGGCAGTTGCGTTCGGATGCTTTTTGGCGTGGCGAGCAGAAAGGCCCAGGACTAGCCCGCCGACTACCGCCATACAGGTTGATATTCCGGCCGCAAGACCGGTTAGTAGGGCTACGCCTATGCCACCGCTAGATATACTACCAATCGAAATTATTTTATTAATTTCGAAGATATTATATAACACCGCCAATGTACCGATGATAAGAATACCAATACAGAGATCTCGGTAGTCTTTTGGATTTCGACTCACCCATGGCCGTTTGCTGGTGCCGATGTTGTACCCGGCCGCTTGTACGGCTTTTAGCAGTTCAGCGTGGCTGGGCGGTGACGTGGCCATAATGGTGGCGGTTTTTGACTTAAGGTTGACTGAGGCAGAGGTGACTCGTGGGACTTTTTCGAGGTGTTGTCCTAGTGTAATCTCACACGACCTACAATGCATACCTTCTATGGGTAATGTAATTCTAATCATTATAAACAGTTTATCCTATTGAGTTGGTTATTGTTAGTGCGTTAGCTTTAGTATCTTTTGAGTCCATCAGTGAACTAGCTTTTGCAAATTGGAAAAAAGTAAATCCGAATACGAGGACCATAACTATTGGGGCAACGATAGAGATGTAGTTTCTCTTGCCGGGGCGGAAATAACGGAGTAACAGTGAATTGCTCACCACAGATATAGAGCTTAGGGCCATAGCTAGTCCGGCTAATTCGGGTTTTAGAAATAGTCCAAAAGTCATAAAGACACGCGCGGCAATCGGTATCCCCATGATGTTATAAAACAGTGCGAAAAATATGTTTTGTTTTATTTTACTCATTGTTTCACGCGATAATTGTATGGCGGTAATAACTGCGTTTAAATCATTTTTCATCATGACAATACCGCCCGCTTCCATGGCAACATCAGTTCCACTTCCCATGGCGATACCAACGTTTGCTTGGGCGAGTGCAGGAGCGTCATTGATACCATCTCCTACCATCGCAACGTTTTTGCCAGCATCTTGAAGTATCTTAACGTTGGCAGCTTTGTCTTCGGGTAGTACCTCCGCCAGTACATTAGTGATTCCAAGCTGACTAGCGATTGCAAGTGCAGTCCGTCTGTTGTCGCCAGTAATCATGTATACTTCTATACCCATTTTTTCTAATTTTGCTACGACTTCTTTTGAGGTATCTTTGACAGTGTCTGCCACGGCAATGACCCCAAGTATGTCTTTTTGGGTCGCCAAAATCATGGCTGTTTTGCCTTGATTTTCTAATTTCTCAAGGTCTTGCTCGATACTAGTTACTAATGCTTCGGTAAAGTCAGTAATAAGTTTGCGGTTGCCCATAAAATACGTTGTACCGTTAACGACAGCTTTGACGCCATGTCCAGGAATTGCGTTAAAGCCTTCGATATCGAGTGCCTCAAGATTTTCTTGATCGGCGTAGGCTACGATTGCTTCCGCAAGTGGGTGTTCGCTAGAGCGTTCAAGAGCTGCTGTAATTTGCAGAACTTCGCGTTCCTTGGCGCCGCCGTAAGCCACAAGATCGGTGACTTCAGGTTTACCTTTTGTTAGCGTACCGGTCTTGTCGAACACGATTACGTCAATGTGACAGGCCGCCTCGAGCGGTTCACCACCCTTAATAAGGATGCCCTGCTCCGCTCCCTTGCCAGTACCAACCATAATAGCCGTTGGTGTCGCTAGGCCAAGGGCACACGGACATGCAATAACAATAACTGCAGTAAAGGCCATGACCGAGAAGGCAAAGCTAGCACCAAGGATAAAAAACCAGACTACAAAAGTTAGTAGGGCGACACTAATTACTATCGGTACAAACCAACTAGATATTTTATCGGCTCTTGCTTGAATTGGTGCTTTCGAGTTTTGAGCATCTTCTATTAACCTGACAATTTGAGCAAGAGTTGTTTCGGACCCAATCTTAGTGGCAATAAACTCAACGCTACCGGTTTTATTGATGGTGGCGCCAATCACAATATCACCGACTTGTTTTTCGGTAGGTAAACTTTCACCCGTAATCATTGATTCATCAATACTGGAAGAGCCTTTTGTAATCTCGCCGTCGACAGGTACTTTTTCGCCAGGACGGACGACAATAATATCTCCATGTACGACATCATCAATGGCGACGTCGAGGGTTTTACCGCCTCGAATAACGCGGGCAGTTTTTGCTTGCAAGCTCATCAATTTTTTAATTGCATCGCTAGTTTTACCTTTAGCGCGAGCCTCTAATAATTTGCCCAAAATTACGAACGTGATTAAGAAAGCGGCCGTTTCAAAATATAATTCAGGTATTTTTTCGCCACCTAGTCCTATAAGACTATTATTACTGACGGCATAGATAATAAAGTAAATAAGGCTATAGAAAAACGCGGTTGATGTACCAACTGCTATTAAAGTATCCATATTTGACGTTTTCATTCGGAGTGCCGAGAACATGCCTTTGTAAAAACCCGCACCAATATAAAATTGAATTGGTATCGTTAAGATTACCGATACAATACCAAAGTACGGTGGTAGTACGTTTCCTCCGGGTAGTGACGGAAAGAAGTCAAGGATCATAAAATAAAGCATCGGTAAGCTAAGGACGAGGCTTAAAAGGAATTTCTTCCAAAGTGCTGTTAGTGCACGTTCGCGTTTTGCTGATTCGTCTTTAGTGTTTCCTTCGATGATGAGCTCGGCTGTATAGCCAGCTTTTTTGACAGCTTCAATAAGTTGGTCGGTTGTGGTTGTAGCGGCATCGTAGAATATAGAAGCTTTTTCGGCAGAAAAGTTTACGTTTGCTTTTGAAACGCCGGCAACTTTTTTGACCTGGCGTTCGATGAGTCCTGCACAGGAACTACAATGCATGCCATAGAGAGCGAAATTGGCACTGTCGTTTTTCGCATTACTATTGACGACAGTTTGTTGCACGTCAGTAATTTGTGGCGTAATGTTTGCAGCAACTTCCTCGTCGAACGGTTCACTGGTTATTGTAGCTTTGTAGCCTGCCTGTTTGACGGCATCGAGTACGTCACCGGTACTAGTCTTTGAGCCGTCTATGTCAATTATTCCGCTTCCTTTGGGCTGGGAAATTAATGCGCGCGTAACTCCTGGGAGGTCTTGTAATTGATTTGCAATAATTTTTTCACAGGACTGGCAGGTCATACCTGAAATCTTTAGAGTAATTGTCTGAGTGGGCATGATATTGTTCTCCATCATTTTAATAAAATACTATATAACTTTTAAGGTGCCGCGAGGGACGCCCATTGCACAAGTAATTTGATAGTTCCCTTTTTTCTTTGGGGTGAAATTAAGAACAATTTTTTCTCCACCTTTTAGAAACTGCGGACTGTTGTCTAGACCGGGTATCATAATAGTACTCATGCACCCTTGGCCATCCTCTTTGACGTCAACTTCAAGTGTTGTCGGTTGTCCGACGTTTGTAGTAAAAGTGCTTGGAATGATGTCTTTTTTTAGCGTGTAGCTTGTTTTAAGTACGTTTTTTTCAGAAAACGAACCGGATGACGCCGTTGTCTCAGATTGAGTCCACAATTGAGCAAAGGGGTTGCCTATGCCTAGTAGGTTGTATCCATTGGAAATATTCAAAAAGGCCATAGCTACTACCGCAACTCCGACTATCCTAAAGAATTTTTTAGCAAAAGCGCCTTTAATAACTGAGGTTAGTCCGCCAACACCCAACAGACCAGGTGCCGTCCCTAGGGCGAAAGCTCCCATAATAAGCGCACCGGTAATCGGGCTACCGGTACTGATCGCAAATAGCTGCATAGCTTGCGTAAAGCCGCAAGGCAAGAAAAACGTAGCGCCGCCAATAAGCATTGAATTTTTATGGCTATATTCTTTTTCGCCGCGCTGTTTAATGCCTAGTTTTTTAGCTAAGCCGCTAGGGAGAGTGAACTTGCCGTTAGTAAGCCGCGGGAACAGCTCGGTAAGCTGTAGGCCAAGTAGAAACATAACGATGCCTACAAAAACTAGCAATCCTCCCAAAAGACCACCTTTTAACTGAAAGGCGGCACCAAGTGCGCCTATAACTGCCCCAAAGACAACAAAAGATATAAAGCGTCCTAAGTTAAAGAAGAGATGGGGGCGGAACTTTTCGGATGCAGTTGCGGTTGGGTGTTTTTCGGCATGACGGGCTGATATGCCCAGTACTAAGCCGCCGATAAGGGCCATACATGTAGAAAATCCAGCAGTCAGTCCAAGTGTGAGCGCAATCATTCCTGCACTGGCGCCAGTGGTGCTGATATTTGAAAGCTTCGTGAGTCCCAAAATGTTCAATATAACAGCAAGGGATATGACGATAATTACCCCTATTGCGACGTCTCTATAGATATTCTTGTTGCTGGTTATTACAGGTGGTTTTGCTTCGTAGCCTACTTCGTAACCCGCCTCTGCGATGGCGCGTTTTAGGGCACTTTGTGGCGGCATGTGGTTAGCGTAAACGACAGCAGTCTTTGACTTGAGGCTCACTTCGGCTTTTTTCACATCCCGTAGTTCTTCAAGTTGCTCGGTAATCATTATTTCACACGACCGGCAATGCATCCCTTTGATTGGTATCGTTAATTTATCCATAGTTCTAATTTTCTTTCTACCACTTAGCGCAGCATTGTATTACATTTTTAACAATTTGATTAACGCCAGCTTTATTGCGGTACGCATAAGCAAAAATCATGACTATCCAAACAGTAGCTATTAACGATATGGCGGGCAAATTTATTATGAGCGTTATTATCATATACGCGATTAACAATGAGGACAGCAAGAAAGGTAGGCGAAAAACAGTCAGTTCAGTTGGTACTCTTTTTTCTACTGCGTAATAGATTCCGACTACGCTTCCCCCCATAAGAAGGGCGAGAATAACAGGGTCGTTAAACACAGATAATCGATACAGAACCAGTAAACTTACCCACGTCAAACTGATACTGACACAGATAGCGCATAGTTTAAACGGTAAGTGCTTTTTAAGTCCTAACAGCGATACAAACAGTATCACTATAGTTGCAAAAATAGAGAATAAAATCATCGAAGTACCTGCATAATAACCGCAGCCAAAATGAGGCTTGCGAAGGTAATTATCATACCTTGAAATGGAATCATTTTACTTTTTCGAAAGTTCGTCAGTTGTCGACTAAGCCAAGGAGAGGTAAACAAAATAACCGTTCCTATAATAACCCCAATCGAAAACAGGTCAATAAGGTAGGTGCTGTTAAGGGGAGAGCCATAGTCCCCTCCTAGCGATATATAGACAGAGGTATAGTCATGTGTAAACCACATTATAGGCAGGACAGTTGATGCGTACAGCGCAACAAACAGTAGCTTATTTTGATGCGGGATGTAACGCTTTCTAACAAGCCTCGGTATCCAGAGTGCCATAGCAGCAGCAAATGCTCCTATGAATACACCTATTGCTCCGAATTCGACGCCCAAAAGTGAGGCGATGCCAGCAGCTGCCCCTGCCCCACCGACACAAAGCGGACAGTGCGCATAGGTGGGAACTGGTACTAATGACAGCAAGCTAGCGGCAATCAAGGATGAAGTAACTATTTTTTTCATTAGTATTTTTTCCTTTAAATTGTCATATACGAAGACGTTGTGCCGTCAGTCGATACTTGGCTTATGTTAAACGGTTCGATTTTTGCACCTGGCATTCCTGGTGATGCTGATGGCATTCCGGGCATACCGATACCTTTAAACTGGGGTTTGCTGGCAAGCATTTTTTCTACCGCTTCTAAAGGAATGTGTCCTTCTACAAAATACTTTTCTTGATTAAATACGGTAGTATGGCAACTATCTAGTGAACTAGGAACGCCAATTTTTCGCTTTTCATCAGTCAGTCGATCGCTTGTGCTGTGGTTTATCACCTCTACTTCGTAGCCGTTTTTACGCAAGTAACCTACGTAATTTGCGCAACAACCACAAGTCGCTGTTTTGTGAACAGTCACCGACGATTTGATTGCTACGGGAGTCTCTGACTTTTTTGCGACAATAACCATACCGCCGATCAGTCCAAAAATTACCGCAACTGCTAAAACAACTCGTTTCATATATTTTTCATGCTCCTTATCCTTATGTGCCCTATGATAGCACTCATATAATATATATTCAAGTATTCTAATATAAGAATGTATTGTATAATGGCTTTATGCACCAAAAACTATTTGCCCTACAAGAAGAGATATTCAAAACGCTCGCTAATCAAAAGCGTTTAGAAATTGTACAATTACTCACACAGCGCGAATTAACCGTAACAGAGATGGTTGATATGCTAGGTATTCCGCAATCAAACTTATCTCAACACCTTGGGGTACTTCGTCACGTAAAGATTGTGTCTACTCGAAAGCAAGGTCTTCGAGTGTATTATAGATTGACTGACGAACACATCGGAGCAGTTATAAAAGCAATGCGTGATTTCTTAAAAATTCAATATGCCAATGAGCCTGAAATTTCCAAAATAGTGTCTCAAGGCAACACCCCGCTCTACCCTATTGTCCGCGACGTTGTATGTGGCATGCGCTTCAATATTCACGAGGCAGGTGAATCTGTTTCTCTTGGTGGCACGGAACATTATTTTTGTGCTCAGGGCTGTAAAGAAACTTTTACGGCAGACCCTGATAAATATGCACACGTATTATCTGGTGGCAAAGCATGAAAAAGGATCAACATTCTCGCTATCAAAAAGTTCTGTACGTCGTCTGTTGGGTTATACTAGTGCTATTCCTGGTTGTTGCAGCAATAAACATAATATAAAGGTAAAAAAATGCATAAAAATAAAAATATGATGTCCGCTAACTATAGTGAATGGCTCGCTTCTTTACTGGGTGCATGCATAGTGGCCTTTGCGCTTGGTGTGCTACTAAGTCAATACTTTACGGCACTCCTATGGCCCATACTTGTCATCGGCGTATTGCTGCATGCTTGGGGTATGCGCAAGACTTACCAAAGGAATCGTTAATAATGAAGCCAGAAGATCATATGAACATGGACCATAATTCTCATAATCAACATGTTATGCCAAGTGGTAAAATGGGTTTTTGGAGCAAGCTTAAGATGAGTATGTCTATGAAAATGGGCATGGATCATACCGGCTTAGCCGGGCGTCAAATGGCAAAAATGATGGAACTTGATATACGAAACAAGTTCTTTTTTTCACTTTTTCTATCTATACCTATTATCCTCTACTCGCCTTTAGGAGAAAAAATACTTGGCGTCAGTCTGCCCGAGCCAATCCCTGCTACGTGGATACTCCTTATCCTCACGACACCCGTGTTGTTTTACTCTGGCTGGATATTCTTATATTCAAGTTATCATGCTTTAAGGCAAAAAACTCTCAATATGGCGGTCCTCGTTGCCGTGGGTATTTTGGCGGCGTACCTTACGAGTGTGCTACTGACTAGTATCGGTAGCGAAGAATCGTATTACGAAGCCGCTGCTTTACTTATTACTTTTGTACTGTTTGGTCACTGGATGGAAATGAAGTCACGGCGCGGTACGACCGACGCCTTGCAGGCCTTATTTAATCTTGTGCCGCCTCAGGCTCGCGTTTTAAAAAATGGCAAAGAAGTCCTTATATCAACGGGCGATGTGCAGCTAGGCGATGTGATTATCCTGAAACCAGGCGATAAAGTACCGGTCGATGGCGAGGTCATACAAGGTGAATCTGCTATTGACGAAGCACTCGTAACAGGCGAATCGCTGCCAGTTAGTAAGCAGGCTGGTGATCCTGTGATTGGAGGCTCGATAAATCTGTCAGGCACCGTACGATTTAAGGCCACGAAAGTTGGGTCCGACACGGCACTGGCGCAGATAGTAAAATTGGTGGAAAATGCCCAGAACTCCAAAGCACCGGGGCAACGAATAGCTGATAAATTTGCCGGCTATCTTGTCATTCTGGCGGTTGGTTCTGGATTACTGACCTTCGCCGCTTGGTCCCTATTTTCCGACACTGGTTGGTTAGTTGCCCTTACTTTTGCCATCTCAGCCGTGGTAATTGCCTGTCCGGATGCTTTGGGCCTCGCGACACCGACGGCTGTTGCTGTGGGAACAGGTCTTGGTGCAAAACACAATATTCTCATAAAAGACGCATCAACGCTGGAAGAAGCTTCTAAAATCCAAGCGGTGGTCCTCGACAAGACGGGTACCTTAACTGAAGGTAGGCCGACCGTAACCGATGTTGTTGTAGCATCTCATATGAGTGAGTCGGAGCTGATTAGGCTCGTCGCTGCGGCCGAGTCAGGTTCGAGCCATCCCCTAGCACAGTCAGTTATTAATGAAGCAACGAAGCGCACTATCGTTGTACCTCAGGCAACGAAGTTTATGAATCTTGCCGGCCACGGCGTCGAGGCGGTTATCGATGGACACAAAGTGCTGGTTGGAACTGCAAGACTAATGAAGGACAGAGATATCGATACAACAGCTATTAATGACAGTGTCGAGAAGCTACTTGATGAGGGAAAAACACTTATGATAGCGGCAATCGACGGAACAGCAGCTGGTGTGTTGGCGGCATCCGATCCACTAAAACCAACAGCAAAAGCGGCTATAGCTGCAATGAAAAAAGCCGGC
>JAYTAD010000015.1:0-2574 GCA_043737705.1 Candidatus Saccharimonadota bacterium
GGTGGTATGGCTACAGGTGGTATACCACTGGTGAAATTCCTTTCTTTTTGCCACTAGTAAGTACTAATGCAGGTGCGAGCAAAGTGGAGTTAACATCTACTCAAATCGATAAGTATAATGTACCAGCTAATAACCCTCGATATATTCGCATACCTTCGCTCGACGTTGGCACTGCACGGGTTTTTGCGGTCAACCTAGATGCAACCAATCAATTGGCGGCCACTTCTAATATTAATGATGTTGCTTGGTATAAAAAAAGTGCAACTCCAGGAAGTGGAGGCCTTGTGCTTGTCGCTGGTTATAACGGCGGAAACAGTCAGGATGGTGTATTTAGCGGGCTCAAGACGCTCCAGGAAGACTCTCTAGTTGTTATTGAGAGGGGTGACGGTAAAACATTCACCTATAAAGTTGTTGAAAACCAAAGCATGTCAATTGAGGAAATTAATACAACAGGTATGAAAAAAATGGGTCAATCAGTCGATGCTGACACGGAAGGCCTTAATCTGATTACAACAGACGGCACCTGGATTCCTCGACTCGGTACGTTTGATCGACGCATCTTGCTTCGAGCCACCCTAATTGAATAGGTTAACTCCTAAATATTGACAGATTTAGCACATGCGCTATAATAGAATTATTCAAATGACGCGGGTTAGACACACGAGCGTATATTTTCTTGAGATTGCCTGTTTACCTTTACCTCTCATTGGTGTATAATCTACTACTGTAACTTATGGCTAGTATAAAAGAAGTAATTAAATTGCAAGGGAAGGTAGTGGAATCACTGCCTAATACTCAATTTAAAGTCGAACTTGAAAACGGCCATAGTATTATTGCTCACATTTCAGGTAAAATGCGCAAGCATTATATCCGACTTGTTCCAGGCGATAAGGTTGAAGTTGAGTTGACCCCTTACGATCTTAGTAAGGGCAGAATCACCTTCCGCCTAAAGGATTAAATTAAGGGAAATGGGAGTTTTTGAACGCTTATGAAAGTTCGTGCAAGTGTCAAAAAAATCAGTCCAGATGATCAGTTAGTACGCCGCAAGGGTGTGCTTCGAATCATCAATAAGAAAAAACCTAAAAATAAGCAAAGGCAGGGTTAAGCATGGCTCGAATTGCAGGGGTAGTAATCCCAGCTGACAAGCAAGTGCAGACCGCATTGACGTACGTGTACGGCATCGGATCTCACTTCGCATCGACCATCCTTGCGGCGGCCAACATTGAGCCGACCACTCGGGTGAAAGATCTCACCGAGGCTGAAGAACAACGTATTCGCGAATTAATCGATGCCGATTATACCGTCGAAGGCGACTTGCAGCGTCAGGTAACAAATAATATCAAACGCCTAAAGGATGTTGCAGCTTATCGTGGTTTACGCCACAAAGCGGGACTTCCTGTACGCGGACAGCGTACTCGTACGAATGCACGAACTCGTAAGGGTAAAGGTGTCGCCGTAGGTGGAACTCAAAAGAAGGCCGCGTCTAAGACGTAGGAAGGAATATAGATTATGGCAGACGCAAAAACGACAACTCGTAAGAAGCAGCGCCGATCAGTTCCTTCTGGTCAGCTTCACGTTCAGGCAACGTTTAACAATACTATTGTGACGTTTACTGACAAAAAAGGAAATGTTCTGGCAGCTTCAAGCGCCGGCGCAACCGGTTTTCGTGGTAGCAAAAAAGGTACAGCCTATGCTGCGCAAGTTGCTGCTGAAAAAGCCGCCGAAACAGTCAAGAGCCTCCATGGCGTTAATTCAGTCGATGTATTCGTCAAAGGCGTTGGCCTTGGACGCGATGCAGCGATCCGCGCAATGGGAAGCTTCGAGATTACCGTTGATAGTATCAAAGACGTGACCGGAGTACCACATGGTGGTGTTCGTCCACGTAAAGCGAGAAGGGCATAGGTTATGGCACGAGATACTTCCCCAATTGTTAAACAGAGTCGCCGCGAGGGCGTAGCCCTTCATCCAAAGGCGTACAAGATTATGGCGAAAAAGACCGGTATTCCTGGTCAGCACGCTAATGGTCGTCAAGGCAAGCCAAGTCTTTACTTGACACAACTTCGTGAAAAGCAAAAAGTTCGCCGTACCTATGGCCTACTTGAAAAACAATTTGCTCGCCTTATGGTTGAGGCCGGCCGACGCGAAGGACTAGCGGGTGAAAACTTGCTACAACTTCTTGAGCTACGTATGGACAACGCGATTTATCGTGCTGGCTTTGCCGTCAGTCGTCGCGCTGCTCGTCAACTTGTTGGACATGGGCACTTTATGCTCAATGGCCGTCGAGTCGATATTCCATCAATTCGTCTAAAAATTGGTGATCAAATTGTTATTCGTCCAAAAAGTGCAAAATCAGGTTACTTTAGTCAAATTGATGACGTAGTAAACAACTCAGTCCAAGGTCCGCTTAGCTGGCTAAAGAGTGATCAGAAAAAATTGACAGTCACTGTTACCGGACTTCCACAGCGCACAGAGGCCGAAACTGATATTAACGAACAGCTAATCGTCGAGTACTACTCACGTTAAGGGTAAGGAGCCTACACTATGACAAAAGTAATTCACAATCCAGCACTTGCA